>DASZJS010000407.1:0-7531 GCA_035947935.1 Gemmata sp.
GCGGCTTCACTCCCTTACCCATCTCGCTCACCATCGACCCGTAGCTCACCGGGACATCGTCACCTTCGTAATCGTACTCATCGTAGGTGCAGACGTAGCCCGGGAGTTTCGAGCGTTCCCTTTCTTCCGTGAATGCCTTGATGACGGCACCCTGGATGTGTTCCCGGGCGACGGAGTGGATCGGGTGGGCGATGTCGGCGTGCAGTTTCGCCCGACCATCGTTATCCCGCATCGCGCGGTGTTCGTCGAGCTTGGCACCACACTGGTTGCAGAACCGCGCCCGGAGGTGGTTCTTGCATGTACATTTGTGGCAGCGATCCGTGAGCTTGCGGCTCGGCATCGCCACGAATATGCCCTTCGTGCCTTCGATAATCTTCAAATCCCGGACCACAAAGGCATTGTCGAAGGTGACCGAGCAGAACGCGAGCAACCGCTCGCTGTTCGCTTCGCACAACTTGATGCGGACTTCCGTGATGACCACCGCGGTTCTCCTTCAGGCGGGATCAGGGGGCTAAACTGCGGACTACGAGTACGCGAGATTCGGGTTCCGCTGCCGGACGATTCAAACGGAATCGCTCGGCCACCCAACCCGCTTCATCGCGATTGCGGCACATGGCGAACACAGTCGATCCACTCCCGGACATCATCGCTCCGCAAGGAGCGAGTTCGGCGAGTCGGCGGCGAACCTGTTCGACCACGGGCGACAAGGCAAACGCCGGTTGTTCCAACCGGTTGAACAACGCCCTACCGATTGCTTCCGGATCGCCCTCCCTGACGGCCATCCGGATCGCGCTGGTGTGGACGGGGTTCGCGGGAACCGCGAGTTGGCGGTAAACCGCAACCGTTGCCAGCCCGACTGGTGGGCAGACCAGAACGAAATCGAACACCCGACCGATTGGTTCGGGAGTTACGAATTCGCCCCGGCCAGTACACCATCCGGCTGGTGGGTTCAGGAAGAACGCCACGTCCGACCCGATGTGCGACGCCATATCTGCGAGTTCGTTGCGTGTCAGCCCCAATTTCCAGATTTGATTCAAGGCCAGGAGTGTGAGAGCGGCATCGCTCGATCCACCGGCCAGTCCGGCCTGTGTCGGGATGCGTTTCGTCAGGCGAATGGATGCCCCGAGTTGGGGCTGACCCACTCGCGCCCGCAGGAATTCAGCCGCTCTAAAGACCAGGTTATCAGGGCCGTTGGAAAGACCAGGGGGATCGCAGATCAAGGCGATTGAGGCGTGTGGTTCCGAGCGGATTTCGAGCGTATCGAACAGATCGACAGCCAGCATCAGCGATTCGAGATCGTGGTAGCCGTCTGATCGCTTGCGAAGGATTTCGAGAAACAAATTGAGTTTTGCCGGGGCGGCGACAACGACAGCATCGCGACCCGCGTGAAATGCCGGGTAGACCGCAAAAGGGTCCGAGGTGCCGGGCTGGCTCATGATGCGCGTCTGGGGCGGCTCGCCGAGGGGAGCGTCCCGTCCGTGGGTGCGAAGTTGGTTCCAGTCCAAGCTGGCTGCCGCTAAAGCCCGTGACGATCAGTTTGCATGCACGGGCGATAGAACTGATTGAGAAGAGTATCCGAAGATTGGGTGAAGGTCAACACCTTGTTCTTACTTACCAATGAGAGCTATCTTTCCCTTGCTCAAAGCGGTTCGTGCTCGGTTTTTCCCTGCGCACAGCACGAGCCACATTTCATCCGTGTGGCACCAACTCCATTTCCACCTGCCTTGGGCGTGGCCATGCAAGCTGGCCGCTACTTGACCTCGACGAATTTCCAAATTTGAGCCGCTGACGTCGAGGATTCCTTCTTCTCTGGCGTGACATAGATGGTGGTCACACCCTTAACCTTCTTTTCGGTCGGGGTCAGGGCCAACTCATTCCCACTGGGTTCGATGGTAATCTCGCGTCGGATTGAGTTCAGCCGGAACAAATAAGCAAGGGGGGTCTCGTTTTTTCGATCGAACCCCCCAGTAGCGAGAATCGCCCCCTCGGTAGCGCTCGGTACTCCAGGTACGAGGAAATAGTTCTTACTTTTGACATTCCGAATCAAGAACCCTTTCTCCTCGCGCTCAAGCCGCCAAGACTGGGAAGGCTTGTTCTTTCCCACCTTGGTTGTCAGCACGAGCCGGCCACGCCCTCCATCTATTTCGGTGTCAACTACCAAGCCAGAGTCCTTGTTTTCGATCATGAACATGATATCCGGGTGCGTTTCGAGGTCTGGCAAGGCCAATCCATACCCGCGACTGGCCTTCAGTACCTCGTTCAGGTTGTCCTCAATGGCCATCGCTTCCTCGAACTTCTTGGCCTTTGTCAGCTCGGTGATCGCCGGTTGGTAAACGGCCAAGAGCGCGGCCGTGGCCTTAGAACGCTGTTGGAGATAGCCTTCGGATGGGAAAGCAGTCGGCATAATGTGCTGGGTCACAAACAGAGGCCGCTCGTAGGTCAGTTTCTCTTGAGTCGCCTTGTTTCCCGCTTTCGTCGCCTGAAGTATGGTCTTGTCAATGCCCGCGAGCAAAATCTCGTCCGACTTCGCCATATCCTTCTCGAATTTCGTTTTGGCTTTCTCAAGAACCGCTGTCTTATCGGGTTGCGCTACGACTGTCCCAGTCAGGCAAATGGCGAACGGCAGCAATAATACGATCGAGCGCATCATCGGTTTTCTCCGAAGCCGTTGGATTGAGACAGCACACGCCTGACGGTAGGATCAGCCGTTCGATATAGGGTAACCAACCGAAGGTTGAGGGTCAACGAATTCCAACGGTCATGGTCTCTCAAGGATCGATCAAGTCGAAGAGGTAAGCCTTGTGAACGGCGGCATCGTGGACCACCAGAGCTTTTCCATCCGGCGTCAGATCGAAAGTCGGGATTGATGTGCCTGACTCGATCCGGGCACGGTTGAAGACCAACCCGGTCCGGACATCAATCGCGTCGATTGCCCGCACAAACTCGCCTCCGTCCGGCTGGAAGGTACGCAAGACAGCGACCCGTCGGCCATTCTCCGAGAGCGCGAACGCAGAACTGTCGTGGTAATCTTTGGCAAATGTGCGGACTGCTTGTCCTGTCTTGCCATCGATGACCCCCGGCATCGCCGCCCTGGTTTTCCCAATCCCAGGTCCGGTGTAGGCCGCCAGTGAACCATCGGCCGAGATTGCGTGGACGGCGTTAATTCGCCCCACTTGAGGTGGGCCAAAATCCCAACCCCCGTCTTGCTCCCCAGACGGGAGCTTGAACCATCTGGCTCGACCGGTCCACTCCGCAACCAGGACGCGAGATGAGTCGGCCGTAAAGTGGGCTGACCCGCCCCGCCAATCAACCGACACGAGGACTTTGCGGGTCGCCGCTTCGACCACTCGAAACGGCATGTCCGGATAGTCTGTACTCGGCATTCCCACCCGACCGATAGCCACATACTTCTTGTTCTGCGACAGCGCAACGTGCAGACCCGCGGCGTTGGCCGGGCCTGCGGGAATGGTCGGTACACTGAGCCTCTCGCTCAACTTCCCGGTTTTCGAGTCCCAAATCTCAATGTCATCCCATTTGGACGCGATGGTGCCGAATCGCTCATGTTCCAGTGGGAACAAGCTGTGTGTCTTTCCGGTGGTCAGGGCAGTGAACTCCTTCCGGGGAACACCCGTCCGCGCATCGAGCACGATTGCCCCCTCATTTGAGCCAAGGACAAGAAGATTGGTGTGTGAATCGAAATAGATTCGGGAGCTCGGGGGGGCGGCTGCCGCGGAGGTCCACCGCGGTTTGAGGTCCACCGGCTCACGCGGGGGCGGTGGCTCCTTGGGTTTCACGATTACCTCGTCCGGCTCCTTCGACCTGACCAAATCGTAGATGATCGCCTCTCCGTTCAGTAGCCGGGACACAGTCGCCGCCCTCCGACCGTCCGATGCCAGAGTGAGGACTGGGAAAATACCAATTGTGTCGTTCACTTTGACTCGCGCCACTTCCGCACCACGAGCGGTGTCGAAAACGATCATCCACGTCTCCGGGGGTGAGGCTTTCTGCTGGAGGAGGGCTGCGAGGCGGCCGTCCGCAGAAAGGCGACCCGAGGTGGAGCTGAAGCCCTGGCCGAGAACGGACGAAACCCGCCCGGTGTATCCATCCAGGAGGAACTGAGTCATTGGCTGGCCTTGCGCTGTCCCGAAACACAGCAATCGCTGGCCATCCCCAGACGCTGCCTCCACAACCATCAGCGGCATCCCGGCAGTTTGCTCTCCGAACTTCCACTCCCCGTCCGGTTCCCCGTCCGGGAGCTTGAACCAGCGGCCGCGACCGGAACCCTCGACCACCAGAACCCGCGCTGAGTCCGCTGTGAAGTGGGCCAATCCGTTTGTCCAGTCAAACGACAGGATTTGCTTCCCGGTCGTGGTTCCAACCAGACGGAATGGGACAGGAAGGTTTAATTTTTCTTGGATTCCGGTGCGAGTTGCGCGAGGACTTCGCCGGCCAGCGGCGACGTACCTCCCATCCGGAGAAATCGCGATGATGGCGTCGTTATCTATACCGGGGGGGAGCGGTAAATCCGGGAAGGCGACTGTTCCCGCCGCGAGGCCAGTACTGAGGTCGGAAACGGCAAAGGAATTCTCGCCGCGCCGCCACACTGCCGTGCGGGTTCCGACAATGAAGAGATGAATGTTGCCCCGGCCATCTCCCTTGGGGAAGTCCGGCAGGGGGCTTGCTTCCCCGGTCCGGACGTCATAACTTATGATGCTTTGGGGTTGGCCCACGACAACAAGTTGCTCTCCATCATTATTGAACTCCGCAGCGAGGTGAGGGGCTTGACTCAACGGGATCCGCTTCAATTCCTTGATCGAGACCTGAATCGCTTCCGGGGCTGGGGGAGTCGCGATCGGCTTTATCAGAACAATTGGGTCCGGGTTCTTGTCCTTTGGGCTCGATCTCACCGGATCCGCGTTAGTGCCGTTGGGCGCTCCGCCCTTCTGGCTGTGATCCTTCGGTTTCGATTCGGTCGGCCCCGGATCATTCGGCACTTCGGATTCTATTTCGACTGTCTGCAGCGGCTTTGGCTTGCCTCCGCTCAGCACCACCCCAGCGACCCCCCCGCCGACGACTAGCAAAAGCACGCCGCCGATCGCAAGCCAGCGTGTGTTGGATGTTCGTGGTTCCTCCAGGTCCAGTGGTTTCCGCTTTGCCCCCTTTCCCCGAGGGGTTTCTGCTACCAGTAGAACGTCGTCCCCCTTGGCTGGTGAAGCGGTTTGTTTCGTTGAGGGAACTGATGGTGGTGTGGGTGGAAGATTCATCGCAGGCGACTGCTCGACAATGTCTCCCCAGTGTATTGGCTCAGGTGAGGGTTCGAGTGGAAGCGGGATGGCGACCGGCGCGGATAGGCCGAGAGCCCGGATTGCTTCCCGTCGGGTTTCCTCATCCAGTGGGACCGGTTCTCCTTCTGGAGCGATCTGGTCCAGCCAGGGCGTCTGCGGGATCGGCCGTTGCGATGCAAGGGCTAATCGACCCACCAGGGCCTGGACGCCCGGGTGTTCTGTCTGCCAGAGTTCGCGCATCAGCTTCGACGCGGCTGGGGTTTTGAAGTCCGATTCGACAAACAGCAAATTGTCTCCTGTGTCGTATCGCTCCCAGAGGGCCGGGCCACCCACCTCCAAACCCTTTAGTGCCGACGCGATGAGGAGGTGCGGAAACCGGTCCACATCCGGTGAATATCCCCCGGTCTCGCTTCGCCCCGGGTGTTGGTAGGCTGGGTGGCCCGATTCCCCGGACGGTTGATTGGCCAGGGCCGGCACGTACATTCCGTCGTAGTCGATCAGCTTCAGGCCATAGGCTCCGGGTCGGGATCCGGGCACCATCAAAACATTTCCATGCTGGAGATCGGCGTGAGCGATCTTGTTGTCCCGCAAGTTCAGACACAATCGCCCCCACATCTGGCCGAGGGCGGCCATAATCTTGGGTCGATCGGCTTTCTCTCGGATTACCTGATTCAGCAGCAACCCCTCCACCCACTCCATCTTGACCACCGGCCACCACGCTCCACCGATTCGGATGCCCTCAGCCAGATACGTGAAGCCGACAGTGAACGGGAGACCGGCTCGGGCCAGCGTTTCGCTGATGGCTGCATATCGATCCCCAAGTCCTGTCACCGGACGGGTGAAACACTTCACAGCCCAATCCCGCCCATCGGCTCCACGGAGTTGGTAGACGTCCGCGAAGTTCCCGGAGCGAGGGAGCGGTAGCCCTCGCGCTCCGACCACGACTTCCCCCGCCCGCAGCTCGGGGTCGGAGAACACCAGATTTGCATTCTGAATTGCCTCGTTAAACTCGTGCGACATGGGCCAGTTCATGACAACTCCGGGATATCGGGGAGGCAGATTGCGGTGAACGTCATGTCGTCGTTCGTCACTTCGGCGCGGGCCATTGAAAGGTCGGGGAACTCGGGATGAGTAAGGGCGGGTCCCAAAACTCCGTTGGGGTTGTGAGGGGGAACACGGTCTCGATCAAAAACAGTTTGGAGGACATGCCGGTCACCGCCCGGATGGGGTGATGCGAGTGCCGATGTCCAGGAACCGGACAATCGCCGTTGGGTCGGCATTGATCACCACGCCACGGGCATGGGGTTTTACGTCGTGCCCCTCAGCCTTAGCCGACTCCCACATTTTTTGGGGTAACTCACTCGACATCCGGAAGAGAAGCTTGGAACAGTTGTCGGTGAACCCGGTCTCGTCAGAGGGGAAATAGTCGGCAAGAACTTCCTTACTCGATATTAGCAGATTAAAAAGGAGGGTAGCCCCGTCGGAGGTCGTCAGGTTCCGAATCAGCCTGGCGTTCGCTTGTGGACTTCCGTCACTCGGGAGACCGTCCGTCAGGTTCAGGACAATCGGCGGGAAGGCGGCGGGAAACTCTTGGACAAACTCCCTGATCGCCAACCCCGCCGCGGCCATGGCCTCGCACATCGGAGTCTTGCCGTTCGCTTCCGCATCGTACCAGACCGGAAACTTGACTTTCTGTTCGACAATCCCTCCGGCCCCATCCAGGGTGAGTTTGGTGCGAGTTTCCACCCGGAGTGGAAAGTCCCCCACACGGCTGACAGGGATGAGGACGTCGTACGGGATCTTTCCCCCCAACCCGGCCTTGATCCCCTTCCCATACCCGATCACCCCGACTCGAAAGTAATCGCGCACACCGTCGGCCTTGGCCGACCGCAGAACTACGTTCTGGAGGAGGCGGTTAACCGCATCTGCCACGGTCGCCGCCTTGCTCTGGACGGTTGTCCCAGGGAATGGGTCAGCCATCGAACCGGACTGATCGATCAAGAACAGTATGCACGCTGGGTTGGTACGAGTGATTTGCGCGCTGTAAGGCATGGCTAATGCGGGGCTCGGATGGAATTGCGGTTGGTCGCACTTATACGAGGAATGTTACACACTTTCGGAAGCGCTCGCCAGTCGTTCACCACCAGCCAAAGCTGCTGGTAATAAGTGAAATGGCCGCCGGGCGTCGGCGTTTTCATCACAGACAATAATGGATTTGCTCCTTGTCGTTCGACAAACCGGAGGTG
>DASZJS010000408.1:0-4256 GCA_035947935.1 Gemmata sp.
CCTTGACGTGGAACCGGGCGACAATTGGGGAGAGGAGCGCGCGCCCGGTCGTTTCCAGTTGCTCGTATGCCAGGTCTTCGGTCTGCCGGGCGTAGACCCAGAAACTCCCGCTCATCAGGATCAGGACACCGATCCCGAGCAGCCATCGGCACTTTCGCTCCAGGCTGGTTTCGCCGAGTAAGCGTTTGAATGCACGGTAGGACATGGGAGTGCCAAGGGGTAAGGGGCGTATGAGGAGTGAAGAGTTAAGAGTGAAGAGTTAAGAGTGAAGAGAAAAACCAAGACCTCATCTCTTCACTCTTAACTCTTCACTCTTAACTCACCTCTTGCTCGGCTGGCAGCGCGTACAGAAATGCGACGATCGCCCGGCAAGTCGCACGCATTTCACCGCTGTTGCACAGACAGGACACGGTTCGCCAGTGCGGCCATACACGGCAAACTCATTCTGAAACCCACCACGGAGGCCAGAGCCGCCAACGTAGTCGCGGATGGTCGAACCGCGGGATTCAATTGCCTTCGTAAGTACCGTCTCGACTGCTTCACGCAGCCGGTCGCACTCCTCGGGCTTGAGCGTTTTCCCTTTGCGGCCGGGGTGCAGTTTCGCACGGAAACAGGCTTCATCGGCATAAATGTTCCCAACTCCGGCCGCGAGAGTTTGATCGAGCAAAATCGCCTTGAGGTTGCGGGATGTGCGCCGGACAGCGGCACGGAAATACTCCGCATCCAGCCCGAACGGTTCGGGACCGAGGCCGTTCTCGGTGAAGAATCCTTCAACAGCGGCTTCATCTATGTGATAAGTCACGCTACCGAACCGCCGGGTGTCGCGGAAGCGGAGTTCGTCCTCGTTATCCAGCTCGAACACAAGATGCAGGTGATCGGGCTGCGGAGTTGTTACGGGAACGGCCGTAAACTGCCCGGTCATTCCGAGGTGGATGATGAGACGCGGAGCGACGTCTTGGCCCTCACCCCCCAACGTCAAAACTCCCCCTCTCCGCCGGGGAGAGGGGGTTGGGGGATGAGGGCGTTTCAGCGTTGGGGGGTGAGGGCGTTTCAGTTCGACCACGATCCATTTGCCCCGCCGACGAATCGCTTCGATTCGCGTTCCAATCACCCGGGCGTTCCAGTCGGACTTCCACGGCCGACGTAGCTTTCGCTTGCTTTGTCGAACGCCGCGGATGATGCGTCCGGCAAGCAATGGCCGCAGGTCGCGGACAACAGTTTCCACCTCGGGCAGTTCTGGCATGAGGAATTCACCGCGGAGGACGCTGGGAACGCAATGTGAAGATAAGGAGATTATGGAGCATCGGACGCCCAGCGCGAACCCCGGTTGGGATTGCTACAATCACACTCATCGTTTTTACACTCTGCGTCCTCTGGTGAATCTTCCATGCCGACCCCTCCCTCCACCGTCTCCCAAGTCCCCGATACTCGTGGGCGATTCGGTCCTTATGGTGGTCGATTCGTTCCCGAAACGCTGATGTTCGCTCTCGAACAACTCGACGCGGCGTACCGGTCCGCAAAAGCGGACCCCACATTTCAGGCCGAACTTACGCGCTTGTTCAACGACTACGTTGGCAGACCAAGCCGATTGTATTTTGCCGAACGGCTGACCAGGGAAGCCGGTGGGGCACGAATTTATCTCAAGCGAGAAGACCTGAATCACACCGGCGCGCACAAGGTCAACAATGCTCTCGGTCAGGCGATGCTCACGAAGCGGATGGGCAAGTCACGAGTGATCGCCGAGACCGGGGCCGGGATGCACGGCGTGGCCACCGCCACGGCAGCGGCTCTATTTGGCATGTCGTGCCGCGTCTACATGGGCTCCGAGGATGTTCGGCGACAGGAATTGAACGTCTTCCGGATGCGGGCAATGGGTACTGAAGTCTTCCCGGTCACGAGTGGCAGCAAGACGCTCAAGGACGCCACCAACGAAGCCATGCGAGAGTGGATGAGTACGGTCGAACACACGCACTACATCATTGGCTCAGTCGTTGGGCCGCATCCCTTCCCCATGATGGTCCGCGATTTCCAGAGCATCATTGGGAAGGAAACAAGGCAACAAAGTCTTGAGATCGTGGGCAGACTGCCGGATGTCGTGGTGGCCTGTGTTGGGGGTGGGAGTAACGCCGCGGGTATTTTCTATCCGTTTGTGGATGAAGAGGGTGTGGAGCTGGTCGGCGTCGAGGCGGGAGGCCACGGAAACACTTCAGGACACCACGCGGCGACACTCAGTTTCGGCAAGCCCGGTGTGCTGCACGGAAGTTTCAGTTACGTCTTGCAGGATGAGGATGGTCAAACGGCTCCTGTGCATTCCGTCTCGGCCGGGCTCGATTACCCCGGCGTTGGGCCAGAACATAGTTACTGGCACGATGCGAACCGGGTGCGGTATTGCAGCGTGACCGATCAGGAAGCGTTGGAGGCGTTCCAGTTGTGCGGCCGGTTGGAAGGTATTCTTCCCGCGCTTGAAACGGCCCACGCCGTTGTCGAAACCATGCGGATCGCGGCCAAGCGACCGAAGACCGATGTGGTGGTGTTGTGCTTCTCCGGCCGCGGTGATAAGGACTGTGCTGAGGTGGCAAGGCTGACAGGTACCTGACGTGCCGCAAGCGTCAGCGACGGTTACTCAATACCGAAGAGCCGGTCGCTGACGGTTCCGACCGCCTAAAACCAGTGCGATGAGTGTCTTGGCGAGCCGTTCAGCCCGAGAAGAGTGATGACAGGATTGATAGCCCAACGCACGTGGTCAACAATATAGCGACAAGGATACCGAGCACCACCATCCAGGCGGGCCGCACCCACTCTGGATGAGTAGAAGCTCCACTGGTCGAAGCGGCATTAGTCGGCTCCGGTTTCCGTGGAGACTTTTCCTCGACACGGTTGCCCCTCAGTAATAGCCGCAACGCGAGTAACGACACGAAACTCACACCGAACCCTTCCCGCCACAACTCGGTGTTGATGATTGGCAGGTTATACGAGAGCAATTGGAAGTTGAAATGCCACTCCCTACGGCCAGGACGGGTCAAGGACATCCAGTAAAAGTCGAACCCGTAACTCACCATGAAGGTGAACTCAGGTGAGAGCAGTTTGGGAAGTTGGATAAGTTGGCTGACGATCGACGCCACCCTTCCGACTCGTGTGTCCCGCCACAGCATGAACCCTGCGAACAGAGCCAGCAGGTAGATATCGATCAGAAGCCACACCAGATTGAGGCTGGCAGGATCGCGTCTGTGGAGGATTAGTTGGTAGATGACACCTAATAGCCCAGAAATACCTCCGGCAATTTCCATCACGGCGATCAACTCTCGCCATTGGCGTTTCACAATACATTCTCCACTAACGTGGAATTCACCTATCGCGGCAGTAGGCCGGGGCAGAGTCTTCGATACCTGGGTCTCGCGTAGCGAGAAGACGAACTGTTGCTTCGCAACACTGGGGCATCGAAGACTCTGCCCCGGCCACCCAAATTCAAGAGTCAAACAGCCCTGCTTCAGAACGCTCGCATCTCACGCGGGACGCTGCTTCTCGGTATAGCCCTTGTCGGTCTTCTCCGCGAGGAGTTTGTCGTATTCCTGTTTCGCCTTCGCCTCGTCGGCGAACGTCTTGGTCTTGGTTTGCCCGGTGGTGCCGATCTTACCCCAGTTGGTGGTCACGTCCTTTCCGTGTATCCAGATTTCCCAGAACTTGCTCGATCCGCCCTCAGAGCATTCAAAGTATCGCTTGGGGGTCGCTGCCGTCTTCGCTCGTCCCGTTGCAACTGGAGCAGGGCTCACTGCGGCCTGCTTGACCGGCTCAGGCGCAGGTGCTTCCTTCTTGGGAGTTGGCTTCGATGCCGAACGGCTTGGGGGCAAGTCGTGTGGGTGCCCATCGGGTTTCAGACCCACGTAGACCGGGAATCGTGGAATGCCGTCCTTGGTGAGTTCCTGATACTTCACGTTGATGATGCTCCCCACAGCCGGTGGATTCTCGCGTTGCTTGTCCGTCATACCCGTTCCCACCTTGAACTCCTTTCCATTCCCGAACCGCGCAACGAGTGCCCCGACTCGACCCTTGTGCCTGCCGGCTCCGGCCTCATACCCCATCACGATTGCCTCGGCATCCAGGAACGTTTTCACTTTCAGAAGTGTGGTCGAGCGGGTTCGCTCGTAAGCCGAACCGGGCTGGCGCAGCATGAGACCTTCGCCGCCAAGTTGGTTGATGCGGTCGAGTTCGGACACAAGATGATGGACTCCGGTGCAGACGATATGCGCGTGAATCGC
>DASZJS010000409.1:0-5463 GCA_035947935.1 Gemmata sp.
TTCGATACCAAAGTCCAACTTTACCCCCCTCGCCGAACATCAGTCCAAGACTTTTCCAGCCTGGACGGCTTCTCAACCGCTGGCAGCTGGAGTTCCATTGGTCGGAACTCCCCGAGCGACATTTTTCTCATAATTCGTGTGGAGCCAGGACCGTGAAAGGAAACCAGGGGAGGTTCCGCAACACACCGAACGCGAGGACCAGGATCACGAGCAACCGCGTCAACAATCGTGAGAAAGACGAGATTTGTGTTGCACGCCCATGTAAGTACCAAGTTTGAAGCGATTGGAACAAAGACCATCCTACTACTGGCAAGACGATAAATGCCAAGAAGTTGTAAGCCAGGGCCTGCTCGATGCGGCCATTTAACGCAGCGTTGAGAGCCCTGGTGGTTCCACATCCGGGGCAATGCAGACCCGTGAAGGAGTAGAACTGGCACCGCGGATAGTATGCGTCCTCAGTCGGTGGTACGACAGAGAGGACGTAGATACTCCCGCACAGCCCAGCCGTCGCGAGGAGCATGAGCCCCAGGCGGACGGCCAGGCAGGTTCGAGAAGAAACGGGTTCGCCGTCTGGATTCACGATGCTCAGCGACCCCTATTCAATTGGTTGAGTTGGCCGGTTGCCACAGCGATGATATTCAGCACCATCATAATTCCACTAATGATGATCACGACCATAGAATTTGATTTCGCCTTTTCATCTCTTGCCGTGAAGTAGCAGACCAGGGACATGACGAAGGCGATCAGGCCACAACAACACCCGAATAGCACAAGAATGACGATGTTCGTGTCGCGATACATCTTATCCAGCGGGCCTAAGTCGCCCGAACGGGACTCCGGGTAATCATCGTCGTCATCTCGTCGCCGTCGCCGTCGTCGCCGGGGGCGATCATCCGGTTCATCGTCCTCGTCTTCGTCCCTGGATCTGCGGCGGGGACGTTCCTCGGGTTCATCTTCGTCTGAGTCGTGTGTTCGGGCCATGGTGATCCTTTCTTAGTTGTGACCACTCGTGAGCAGCATAGGGTCAAGACGTACTGCACCAGAAGAGTCCGAGCCCCGAGTTTGGGATTGTGTGAAAAGTAGGATATTGGACGAGGAGAGGGCAAGTCAAACTCGTAAATGCGGATTCTTGTGAGTTCAGCGGAAAAGATCGGTAACGACCCTCACACATGAACTCAGATCGACGTTTTGAGAGCAGACACCTGACCCTCGCAAACTTTCAACCAAGCCGACACGTCCCACACCTCACCGAATCAACTGGAACTCGGGCAACATTACTATCGCCCAGAGCAGATCGGCAACGCTCTCCACGGTCGGCTTGGTGCCAAGCAGTTCGCGTGCTGCGGTCAATTCGTTGGAATTGGGCTTTCGCGAGAATGCCCTGACAAATACCCACACAGCAAGTTCATCTGCGGTCAGCTTCGGGTTGGCTTTCAAGATGTTTGCAGCACCGCGCGCCAATGTCGAAGTCATAGTCTGGCCATTTTCCAGGTCGAGAGCCTGAAGTGTCGTCAATTGCTCGGGACGGGTTGTTACCACCTGTTCGCGATTTGGCCGACCCAAAGACCGCATAAGATCATCGGCATCGATTAGGGTTGCGCGGACGAATCGGCGCTCGCCAGGTGTGGAAGCCGGGAATTGTGGAATCGCTGCCGGTGCCACCGGTTTCCCGGGTGCAGTACCAGTTATCATCCAGATGGCATCGATAAACTGCTCAGCAGACAGTCGCTTCAGTTCGGGTCCGTGAAACAGATACCCCTCCCCAACGGGTTCCTTGGAGAGTGAGACTGCGCGCGATTGGTAGGCTTGCGACGTGGCGATGTGTTCGATCAGTTTCTTGAGGTCGTATTTCTTCTCGACCAGATATCCCGCGAGATAATCGAGAAGATCCTCGCTCCAGGGCTTGTTTCCCATCACATCGACTGGGTGAACCAGTCCGCGGCCCATCAATCGATGCCAGATACGGTTGACGATCGTGCGCGTGAACCTTCCATTGTCAGGGTGCGTGACTAGGGCAGCAAGTTGTTCCAGTCGCTTCGCCTTGGGTGCAGCCGGATCGATCGCGCCGAGTTCGGGAAACAGGAACTTTGGCCCAGCGGTCTTCCCAGTGGGTTTGTCGCATCGGAATGTAGGAAGTGGTTTGTCGGCAATCACTGCAGCGAGGCCATACGCATCATCGAGCTTCCAGTTGTCGATGAAGCTATCGTGACACGAAGCGCATTTCAGATTAGCCCCGAAGAACACCTGCCCGATGTTCTGGGAGAACTGCAACTCCACGATCTGGCTGGCATTCACCTGCCCGCGCCACTTGATCCCTTTGGCAAACCCTTCGGAGTCGGGTGACGGGTTGATCAGTTCGCGGGCGAATTGATCGTATGGCTTGTTTTCCAGGAGCGACTTGTAGAGCCACGCAGTAATCTGTTTCCGCCCTCCATCGATATAGCCGGTGCCTCGGTATTCATTTCGCAGAAGATCATTCCAGAACGCCAGCCAGTGATCGGTATATGCCCGATCTTCGCTCAAGAGTGCATGGATGAGCCTGGCTCGCTTGTCCCCAGCGCTGTCCGTGGTGAATGATTCGAGTTCCGAGACGGCCGGGATAAGACCGATAAGGTCGAGATATACCCGACGCGCGAAAGCTGCATCATCAAGGAGCTGCGGTGTAGTGATCTTGTTCGCAGCGAAATAGGAATCGACAATCCGGTCGATGGGATGATCCCGGCCAGCCCTGGCTGGCGGAAGAGTGACGCTACGTGGCTTGAGTGGTGCAACGTATGTAGCAGGCTTGAAGGTGTAACCGGGTTCCCACGGCAACCCATCATCGACCCACGACTTGAGGATGCCGACCTCCTTTTCCGTGAGGGGGTCGCCTTGCGAGGGCATCCGAGTTTCTTTGTCTTTGCTGACCACGCGCCTGATCAGTTCGCTCTCAGCGGATTTGCCCGGAACGACAACCTTGGCTTTCAGCAGGGCTTCGCGCGTGTCGAGCGACAAGCCGCCCTTATAGGTACCGTTGGTGTGGCACTTCGCACAGCGAGCCTTGAGGATAGGAACTACATCGTGGGCAAAATCAGTTTTCCCGGAAGGCTGTTGAGCCTCAACTGGACAGCATACGCCAATCAGAACGCCGACGACCACCACGATTCGTCCAGCCATGAGGACTGCCCCCGAGTGGGAACCAGGATCATCAGAATTGTTGTATCGAATGCAACCCAGGGTGTGCGGTGCGGCCCGGGCACTTCAAGGTGCCACCTTGAGCGTAACCATAACGGGGAAATGATCGCTGAAACCACGGCTGTGCGTGTCCTTGGGCGACCCAAAGCGCCAGGGGTGCCGACCCTTTGCTCCCGGCTCAATCAACCCATCTGTTGGCACGCGCACCGAGGCCGGATCGTAACCCCATCCCTGGTTGTCGAACATTCCCGGTGAGAAGCCAATGTGGTCGTAAATCAGCGGTTTCTTGTAATAGATAGTACCGAAATCGTTCGGAGATTTGCCTGCGAGCAGCCCAAACAACTTGGGTGGTTTGGCATCCGCTGTGACTTGTCGGTAATCGCTAATCATGTGTAGTGTGCGATGAACTGATTCGGATTCGGGAGTGTCGTTGAAGTCGCCGCAAACCAGGAAATCGATCTTCGGATCTGCCTGAATCGCCTCGTGGTACACCTCTGCAATCACAGTTGCGTATCCATTTCGCCCACCCTGCTTGCGGCTACCATCGTCGGAAAGCTGCGAAGTCCAGTGAGAGGCAACGAGGAAGAGGTCGTGCCCATTAACGGTCACATGGACTTCGAGAATTCTTTCTCGGTGACCGAGTACTTTCACACGGTCGAGCGGAAACCGCGAGATGATACATGGAGCAATGTGGCGACCAGCATTCCCCAGTTCCTTCATTGCGATGTGTTCGTACCGCACTGCCCCTACCGGGAGGTTGGCGTTGAGAGATTCCTGCAGTAACTCCGCCGAACGAACCGATTCCGCTTCGTTCCCTACAATAAGGTCCGGGCCGATTCCACCATTCATCTCCAACAGTGCCTCGGTCAAGTGCTGATACTTCAGCTTGCGGGTTTCAGCATCCCGGGCAAACCAGGCATCGTATTCCCCATCCGGACGGGGACGGTTATCCTCCTTGTCATCGAAGAGGTTCTCCATGTTCCAGACGCAAAACACCACACTCTTTGATCCTTGTGGGAATGCTGCTGCGGGTGGAGATACATTCGCCTGTTCGCCGGACTCCGAAGACTCGGATGGGTTGGACTCTTGTTGTTTCTCTTCGCCCGGCGTTTGTGGTGGACCTTCGTGGCGGTTGAAGGCATACATCAAACCGCCAACGATCAACACAAGGATAATGACTTTGGCCGCGAGTGGTAGTTTCAGGAACACCGCGATGAGTTGCTGGGCGATTTGTGCCCCGGCATTCGAGTCCCGCGCCATCGGTTTGTCTCCGCTTTCATGAATTTAGCTTCGGAGCAGCATATCGCGCTGGGTTGCACAGTTCGACTGGACATTCCAGTAAATCGTGGTATGTGACCCCTCAAAAGAGATTCAGAGAACTCCAGGGGGCGACGATGCGCACAACACTACAAGCAGTAATTGTGGCCTTGGCTGCAGCGGGTGGAGTAGTCGTTGCCCTGTTCCTGCTCGATCGCCCGCGGCAAGCCGGAGCTTCATCGACTGACAGATATCAGGATTTCATTTTGACTACGGGAGCCGTGTCGGTGAATCCAAAGATTCAGACCGACGGCGTCTGGCTGCTCGATTACAAGTCGGGAAAGCTCCTGGGCACGGTGATCGACCGATCGCAGGGAAAAATCGTCGGCTGGTCTGAGGTCGACCTCACCACAGAGTTTGGCCTTGCGGCGAAGGCCGACGTTCATTTCATGATGACCACAGGATACGTGACACAGGGACAGTCCGCTCTTTATCTTGCTGAAACGAGTACCGGGCAGTTTGGCGTTTACACGATGGGACCAGGCGTGAATGGAAACGGCGTTGTGATCCGTCGACACGACATCACCAAGTTCCGCCAAGCTGCACAACCGGGAAATCTGCAAGTGCCGCCACCCGGTGGCAACCTTCCCATGATTAACCCGTAACCCCGTGGAATGTGGATGCGCGTTCGGTGTCCCCGGACACACTTGCCCACGGATACTCTCCGTGGGCAAAGACGTTTGTAAAGTAAAAGACTATCCCCCATCGCAGCTGCCCATACCGGGTTCGCCGATGATTGATGTCCATATCCACGCTGTGCCGCCAAACCTGCCGGGGACAGGTCCATTGTCCCCATTACTCCGTCGGCCGGTCGAAGAGGTCACCGCCGCGATTCGGCTGGAGATGCAAACCTCTGGCGTGGCCGCAGTGTTTGCGATGGGAGCGTGGAATGCAGGTGAGAACGACCCACTTGGAATTGATCAGACGCTCAAGATTGCCGCACATGTACCAGGAATGAAGGCAATCGGTATC
>DASZJS010000410.1:0-10854 GCA_035947935.1 Gemmata sp.
CGGCTTTGCCTCATCCTGCCACTGCTGCTGCATCATCGGATCTTAGTGAGATCCATTGTCATCTTGTCACCGGCGACAATCCGGAGGGGAATGTCGTAGGCTTTATCCTGACCGCCCTCCGCCCAGCGCGCTTTGATATTCACTGTGTACGTCTTTCCTGGCTCCAGTTTTGGTGAGCTATAGACCCATTTCGATCCCGTTTGTGGGGTCAGGGTGTTATCGAACCAAACCTGTCCACCCTCTGGGACGATAACGGTCAGTGACGCCGAAGCGGCCACCGAAGTGGAAGCCGGAGCAGGTGGTGCTAGAGGAGTCGGGAGCGCAGGGAGAATTGTCGGGTCGAGGTTCGTAGAGGGTGCGGGCGTGTAACCTGAAGAATAGGGGATTATGGGAGAGGCAGGATAGATTCCACCGCCTCCACTGCCGTAACCACCGAAGCTGGAGTATCCCAGTCCACCGAGATCGTAATACCCGCCGTAGTAAGGATAAGGATATCCCCAACCCCATCCACCAAATCCATATCCTCCATAAAACCCGCCATATCCTCGACCGTAACCTCCATATCCTCCGTAGCCTCCACCGTATCCTCCGCGTCCGCCGCCTCCGAATCCACCACCTCCGTGTCCCCCTCCTCCGCCTCCGTGCTGTGCAGAAAGGCTTCCTACACCGATAAACAAGGCAGCCGTTGCACCAATGAGTTGCTTGAACATGATGGCCCTCTCAGGAGTGAAGTGACTGAAGGTGGGCGTGGGCAATGCTCAACTGAAGCAGCGAGCGAACTTCCCATTACCCATTCTACCACCGCTGCACCACCAACGAGTTCAATACTTTCGGCAAGAAAAGCCGAAAAAGTGTGACTGTCGCAGGAAGACCCGGAGTTGTTGATGTTACAGTCATGTTTTTTTCACCAATCGCGACAGACAGATCGCAAAGAATGGAACCCAAAACGCGCTGGTAGCTCTCTTGTCGCGGCGTTACACTCTCAGATGATTCGACGACCACGAGGAGATGACCCATGACCGAGGCAGAACGCTTTTTGGCGCGGAACGGCGAACTCTCCCGTCGTTTTTTCCTGAGTTGTGGAGTCGCGGGGGCCGTGGCGGGTTCAGCGTTCCCGGTTGGTGCTGCCGAACCAATCCCATCGGAACTCACTCCTGCGATCGAGAAGCTCGAAAGCTATTTCACCGATCCAGACAAGTTCGGCGATGTCTCTCGCGGGAACCCAATCCCACACAGTTTGTCTGAGGAGAAGAGAAAAGCGGTTGGGCTCACCCGAGAAACGTGGAAACTCGAAGTTGTTTCCGATCCGGAAAATCCCGCCTCGCTGGGCCGTTCACTCACCAAGAAGGATGGCACTGCAATCGACTTCCCCGCTTTGCTGAAACTTGGTGAGAAACACGCCGTTCGATTCGCCAAAGTGATGACGTGCCTGAACATCGGCTGCCCGCTTGGAATGGGCATCTGGGAAGGTGTTCCACTCCGCGTTATCCTCTGGCTCACACAACCTCGCGAGAACCTTCGTCGAGTTTTCTACAACGGATACCACAACGATGACCCAAAGCAAATCTTCCGGAGTTCGTTGCCCGTTGGTCGGGTTCTCGAAGACCCAGACGACATCCCCCCAA
The DNA here is from genome assembly GCA_035947935.1 of Gemmata sp. GTDB lineage: Bacteria > Planctomycetota > Planctomycetia > Gemmatales > Gemmataceae > Gemmata. The sequence continues at coordinate 1,626 of DASZJS010000410.1, forward strand.
TCACCGTCTGCTACAAGCTGAATGGGGAGTGGCTCAGTCCAGAGCGAGGCGGCCCCGTGCGGGTCATCGTCCCCGAAGGATATGGGTTCAAGTCGGTGAAATGGTTGACTCACATCGTTCTGAGCAACCTTGCCCACGCAAACGACACGTATGCAAATGGGAATAACGACATCGATAGTCCGCTGAAAACGTTCGCCGCGACGCTTTCGGTCCCATCGGGTGTGAAAGCCAGCCAGCCCATCCCGATCACTGGCTACGCCCAAGTTGGTATATCAGGGCTCACGAAGGTCCAGGTCTGGGTATCGCCAGCCGGAAAAGGATGGGCGGCGGATGACCCATACTTCACAACCGCTCCGTGGTCCGATGCCCACATCCTCGCGCCCCCAGCAAAATGGGGTGGTCAGTTGGCGGGTGATACTGTGCCCAATGAGACGATGGGGTTTGGACCAAAGGGGAAACCCAACAAATGGCCAATGCGATTATGCAAAGCCCACTGGGCTGCCTTGCTTCCGGGTCTGGCCGCGGGCGAATATACACTTCGTTGCCGGACAATCGATGCGAAAGGGCAGGCTCAACCGATGCCACGTCCGTTCAAGAAATCCGGTCGTTGCGAGATCGAGGCCACCAAGTTGACTGTGGTGGACTGACTCCAACTGGAACTCGCACTTCAATTAATGGGGAGAAACGGACTGAGTCTCAAATAGCTGAACTCCCTGACCGACCACAACGGTCCAGGATCGAACTCTCCAGCGCGAAACGAGACCGTTTCGGACATACGGGTCCGCAGCGGCAAACGCTTCGGCGACGGCGGGACTGGTCCCTCGAAACAAAAGAACTGCCCCATCGACAGGGTCGGCGAGCGCCCCACCCAGAATTAGTTCGCCGCGGGCAAGGGAAGCCTGAGCCAGAGCGAGATGTTCGGCTCGAAACTCAAGACGACGTTCCGCATAGTTGGAGACCACATCATAGAAGAGGAGGTAGTACATGCGCCACATCTCCCTCAAGTCGGCTCGTCGTTAGCTGTCGTCGTAATCAGCGGTAGCTCCCGCGCTCCCAGGCAAGCCCGGTTGACGTAATCCTGGAACACATAAATGCGTTCCTCACGTGTTCCGATCACACCCGAATGTGGACTCGCCGTCATTCCCTTCTGCACTTCCCCATAGATCCCCGCATCCTCGGCAAAGATTTTTTTGCTGGCGGACTTCACAATGAGACGGAGCAAACTGGCCAGCACCCTGGCAAGTGGATTGCGACGATACCCTCGCAGAGAATAGATAATGCTTCTGTAGCGGCAGGTTGTCGGCGATGTCGGGAAGACGCACTGCAGCGTACGATTCACATCGAGCGAAGCGAACGTGATATGTGGATGTCGGACGTGGTGCCAGTAGTCCATCGTGACCGGCTGACCTAACTGCCGCACCAGCGATGCCTGCCGTCGGCTTAACCAATCATTTGGGAGAATGGTTTTGAAGGTAGAGAAGCGTGGATCCAGTTCATGCCAGGCGTTCGATTCCTCAGGGTAATCCTTGAACGTCTTGGGGTGGAGTTGCGGAATATGGTAGGACTCCAGGGAGTTCTCCAGAACCACTTTCCAGTTGCACGGAAAGTCCTGTTCCCAGGTCATTATGTACTGGTATACACCCCCAAACGATGGAGCCCAGCGCTCCCAAAGTGGCCCGAGCCACTCGCGAAGTGATGGTGCTGTGTCGCTGAGACAAATGAAGATGATCTCTCCGCATGCCTCCACACGGAACTGTTGGAGGCAGCTATTCTCACGATCCCACGGACGGAAAGCCCGGGCATCCGGGATCTGCCCGGTTTTACCATCCTTGTTGAACTCCCACCCGTGGTACTGGCATCGCAGGCGTTCGGCGTTCCCCTTGTGCTTGTTGGTGAGACGACTGTGACGATGAGGGCAGACATTCAAAAACGCTCGTAGCTCACCCTGGAAATTCCTCACGAGAACCGGAGTCCCCAGGAGATCGCAAGTAAGGAAATCTCCTGGTTTCGCTAGATCGTGTGTCGTTGCCACCGGATGCCACGCTGCTTGGAAGAGGTGACGTTGCTCGGCGCGGTGTTGATCTTCGGAATAATACTGATCCGGTCGCAGCAGATGTCGAAGCTGGCTTTGGTGGATGAACATGCTATTCGGCTCGCCGAGCAACACGAATGCGATGAACAGTCGTTATTATGTGGTCAAAAGTCTGCATCGAGCACAATACGATATCTTGCCTTGCCCGCCTCCAAACGCTCAAACGCTTCATTAATCCGATTCATCGGAACGTGCTCAGTCTGCGGCGTTATTTTGTGCCGCGCCGCAAAATCGAGCATCGTTTCGATCGCCACCGGCGAGCCGGTCGGCGAACCGGAAACGCATTTCTGTCCCAAAATCATCGGGAAGGCTGTGATCGGAATCGGCTCCGCCACTGCGCCGACGATATGCATCCGACCGTTCGGAGCGAGTGAGGCCATCAGCGATTCCCAATCGAGTTTTACACTCACTGTCACGATCAGCAGATCGAACGTGTTGGCCAATTTCTTTATTGCGGCCGAATCGCGGCTCGAGACGACGTGGTTTGCACCGAAGCCGCGGGCCTCCTCGAACTTGCTTTCGCTCGAGGTGAAGGCCGTCACATCACAGCCATAAGCAGATGCGAACTTCACGCCCATATGGCCCAGACCGCCGATGCCAACGATGCCGACGCGGCTGGTCGGTTTCGCGTACATCTCCAGAGGATTGAAGACCGTGACGCCACCGCATAGCAGAGGACCGGCCTCTGCAAATTTGAGTTGCTCTGGTAATGGGAGCGCCCAAGCCCAATGCGAACGGACATGGCTGGCGAACCCACCGCGATGGCCAATGATCGTTGGCTGCGCTTGCAGGCACAGGTGCTGATCCCCCGACATACACTGCCGGCAGTGCATGCAACTGCTGGCTGTCCAGCCAATGCCCACACGTTGCCCGACTTGAATACCCTTGGCCCCTGGCCCAATTGCTGTCACACGGCCGATGACTTCGTGTCCGAACACCGCGGGGTATTGTGAAATGCCCCAGTCATTATTCAGCATCGAAAGGTCGGAGTGACACAAGCCGCAATGCTCGACCGCAACTTCCACGTCTTCGGCCCCGAGTGGGCCAAGGTCAATTTGCTGTCGCACAAGTTTCTGCTTGGCCCCTGTGGCGACCCAGGCCTTGAGTGATGCCATTGCGATGCTCCTTGAGGGGCGAAGTTACGTTACTCCTAGAGGCCTGCGCCCGATTGTGGGCGGGTTGCTCGTATGACCATTCGTCAAATCTCATCTCTCGTCTTATTCAATTGCACCCACGTGTGGGCGCAGATTGCTCGAATTCTCCAAAAACACAGCGCAGTGCCATCAAGGCACCTCGCACACGGGATGAGACGTTTGTGGGACCAGCCTTGATCAATTCTGGGAACTCTTCGCTTTCAACAAGAGCCGTTCCAGTGCTGTCATTCCGAGTTCAATCACTTGTTTGGGATTTGCCCGCCAGAGTTCCGGGTTCATCAGTTCCAGCGATACGGGACCAGTGTATCCGATGGCGAGGAGCTTTTGCACGATTGGGTCGATCAGGAAATCACCTTCTCCGGGCATGATCCGGTCGGAATCGGTCATCAACTCCCGCGGCACTCCCGCAACATCGCACAACTGAACGTGAAAGAGATTCGCTACAGAAAGGTGGTCGAAATCTTCGAGTTTACTTGGTCCCTTGTAGTAATGGAACACATCTAGGCAAACCCCGACATTCGCTTCGCGGCACTGGCTGACAATCGCAATGGCGGTATCTAGCGATGAGCAAAAGGTATCTGTTCCTCGAAACTCCAGGGCCAATCGAACCCCGAACCCGGATGCCCACTGCCCAGCCTGTGTCAGTGAGACAATTGCCCTGCCGAGTGCGTGGGCATCCAGCGACTGGGTGAAATCCGCGGCAACGATCAGCGTTCGGATTCCAAAGGCCTGGCAAAGATCGAGGCGTCGGCGGAAGTGATCGAAGTGGGCCTTTCGTTGCTCGCCCTGAGAAAGAAGCAATCCTCCCTGATACGCCGCGGCGACCAGCTCTATTCCTGTATCGCTAAGAGCCTTCTGGGTGTCCCCAGCGCTGAAATCCTCAAGGTGTTTTTCCAGTTTCGTCAGCCAGACTTCGACTTGCCGACAACCGGTTGCCTGGTAGTTGGCGACATCGTCCGCAAATGAAGTGGAGAGTGTTGTGACCTGAGAGATACATGGGGTCATGTGGTCAAATATTTGGGTTTTGTTTCTTGTTTTTCTTGGGAGGCGATGGATTGTCCTTTTTTGTGGGCGGTGAACTTTGCTCGGGCTCGGGGGGAGAACTGAATGCCCCGGCAATCCAGAGGACGACAAGAGATATCCAAGTGAGATGGAGCAATGCCCCAAGGATCAAAAGCATCCGCGAGCGTTTTCGCTCCTGATCCGTAACCATCCGCTTACGCAGGGCTGGCTCATTGCCAGTATGGACCGTGGAGAAAGTATCGCCATTGGCCCCCCAGGCATCGACTGGCTCTTCCGCGGGTCTAAGGACTGAGTCCCCCAAAGGAGTATCGTCGGGGACAGGGATAGCGACGATCTGAGCTGAGGCGACGGGGGCTGAGGCACCGTTTGTTGCTGGTACTGCCTGCGAGAGCGAGTTGTGTTTGGCAGTACGCCGACAGAAGACGGACAACGCGTTCTCCACATCGGCAGCAGTTGTAATGCGATGATCGGGATGTTTATCCATCATCCTGCCAACGAGTCCGACTAACTCATGCGGTATGTCGGGGCGAAGGGCAAAGAGAGAAGTTGGTTCCATCAAACGCACCCGATTCAACACATCGTTTGTATCGATGCCATCGAATGGTGGCCGCCCGGTGAGAAGGAAGTATAGGGTCGCCCCAAGGCCGTAGATGTCTCCTCGTGGTCCCAGGAAACCGGAATCCAACCGCTCGGGCGGCAGATACGCTGCAGCATGGCGATCGGGGTGAAGCTGAGTGGCAGCAGGGCGCAATGGAACCAGACCAAGTTCCGCCAATCGAACAATAGCGTTTGGTGCGGGCCTTCTCCGTTCCTTGCCATCGGTGCCTGTTTTCATAGATAGAGGTCCAACAATCAGATTCCCTGGTCTGATTTCTCCGTGAACGCCACCTCGCTCATGCACCATCCTGAGGGCAGAGGCTACGACTCGACCATATTCCGCCGCCAAAAAGCCGGGCATCGCTCCGCCCACCTCCGCAGCAAGCAATTCGAGGTTGGCGGCATCACTGGGTTGGTCAATCACAAGATAGAGTTCTTCCAGATACATGCCCACATCCAGAAGAGGAACTACATTCGTGTGGATGAGCATCCCAAAGGATCTGGCTCGATTGAGATAGTCTCGCACATTATCGTCGGGTGCCAGCCATTGCAGCCGAATGCGGCGAAGAACCACGGGAGTGCGAAGAGCGGGATGAAGGGCCTTGTAAGCAATTCCGCCTGGACATGGACCGATCTCATCGATCACTGGATACCCGGCGAAGGTGAGTTCCTGCCCGCGAGCATCGCGGATGGCCACGGCTTGGAATCGCGTCAATACGCCGCGTGCGAGGAGATATTCGCACAAAGCAGTAAGGTCGGATTGAGGGATGTCTGGCTGGCGAATTAATTGTTCCACTTGTTCGGGGAACAGAACGCGATCCGCCTGAGCACGATCCAGGAACCCAACCACTGAATCAGAAGGCATGAAGCAAACCCTGTGGGGACTGTCAACTCGGTGGAGTGATTGTAGTTCATTGCGCGCAAATATGGAGAGCTTCCGGGATTAGGGGTGAAACGTAAATTCAATCGGGATGCTTCGCGATACACCCGATTTAGGCTCTATTCACCCCCGAGTACTGCTACTGTTCCAGCGTTCCACCCATTCTGTCCATGTGAGAGTTCGGGCGAGATCGTCGAAGCCTGGACCGAGAGGCATTGCCCCTTCAACACGCGGTCTACCATTAATCGTTTGTACCGCCGCCATGTCGAGCAAGCCGCGAAGCGCTGCAACAAAGGTCGCTCGTTGATGGTCAGTTAGCTTGTCCACCCAACCCGTCTGTTCGACCACAGCTTCAATCTGCCCACTCACATGTTCAAAGGCGACAGTAAAGAGATCGTGTCCCAATCCCGTTGCCGCGAAATCGATCACCAATCGCTGACAGCCGAACCGAATTCCGCTCACGTGAAAGGCAATTTTGCCCCATTCCGGACACTGCCCGATCAAATCCACGAATTCCCGCGCAGCGAACTGGTCAACAGCTTCTGCGAGATGATCGAGATCGTGGAGGAGTCGGCTCGCCTTTGCCTGAGCTGCGTGCCGAAGTTTGCGGAACAGTTTTGGCACTGTCCCCGAGTGGAAACCCGGGCGAAGTAAGCCGCGCATCGTCTCACCATGCGATCCGATCATAACCGGTTTCAGCCGGGCAGGAAGATTCGCTTTGTATAAACGCCAATTCTCCTTCAACTCCCAGGCGATAAAACCGAATATGCCCGGGACGCCATTGACGAACATCCCCACTGTCCAGGGCGATAGCCCGGTTGACTCCGCGATTTGAGGCACCATCGGCCAGATAACCTTGTGCGATACAGTTACCACCGGAAAGTGCTTGACCGGGTTAATTTGGGGCTCAACGAGCAGATAAAAAACAAACCGAAACGTGTACGCCAGAGGGAACCACAGCAAACCGAGAATTGCCTTGAGCGCGAGCGAGGCGTGCGAGTCGCCACTACGGAACCGCAGCCATTCATCGACAGCATATAATTGCCGCTCGATCCAATTACCGAGTAAACGGAACCAGTCGATGATGGTTCCGAGTAACCCCGGAATCAAGTTGGTGCGAACGATCCGCCACCAATCCGAGATTGCCTCGGCTATTCTGTCCTGAATCACCCACCCCCAGGGGGTATTGTAAGCCAGCGTCAGACACGCCCATATTGCCCAACCCCACTTCAGCAGGAACCACGGACTCACGCCGACCAGGAACATCGCCCCAAAGAGGAGGATCGTGATGAGCGATGGACTCCAGAAGTGCCGCACCAGGAATCGAACCGAATAGCTCTGGCGAAATCCTCGTACGGTTGATGATCGCCACACACCGATCGGAATATCCCAGAGGATTCCACGAACCACCCACCAGACATACCCAAGGATCTTGAAGACAACCTGACGGAATGGGGATACGTGGATCATCAAAAGCAAAATCAGCCCTAACCCAACAATGGTCGGCCAGGCGATCAAAACCGACCCTTCGTGATGTTTGTGTGGTGTCGTTTTGGCCAAAGGTGTGAATAGCTTGCCTGCAAGCGCCGACCCGGCTGGAGAGTCATACCAGATCAGTTCTCCCCCCTCCGTCAGCTCGACCTCGTCAGAAGTCACAACATCGGAGGGATACCAGACGATCTCGCCTGACGCGGGGTCAATTTCCACCTGATGCGACTGGATAATATCGGCAGATGGAGCCGTTGGCTCGATGGCAGCAAGAGGGGGTTGGTTCACCGATACTGGTTTCGGAGCTGTTCTCGCGATCGCAGAAACCAGTTTTCCACCAATATGATGTACCTCCTCCGCAAACATGAGGGCAAGGAACGCACCTCCAAACGGGATCGCGATGAAGATCGTGATGAGCCGTCCGAGTTTCGTGCCAAAAAAGAGCGCACTGAACCGTTGGATGACGCGGAGGTAGAACTCGCCTTTGCGATAGATGCCATCGAGAGCATACGACAGCTCGATATCCGCGCGGAGAAGTCCATCTCCGCGTAGGAATTCGCCCACGCCAGCGAGATCCGGCATCTTCAGTCGGTTCCGGGCAATGGCATCCCGCACATCGCCGAGTCGTAAGTAGCCACGCTCGCAGATACGATCGAGCAGTTCTGCCACGAGCTTGTCCCGGCCAACCATTTCAACAGTCGTTACCGGAATCAGACCGGCCCGGGAAAGCGCATCTGCAATGATGGGAGTAAACTCCTGGCGAATTGCCTCTTCGATCGTGTGCATCTGATGGTGAAAGAGCCGGTCCACTCGGAGTTGAACTCCATGACCGAGCCCGACTCGCAGCATTTGCTTATGGGCTTTCTTGAGGTGCATGAGAATCAGGACAGGGCGCGCATGGGGGAGCAATCGCTTCACCGGCCGCCGACCGAATGTTCTGATGGCTTCTGGTAAATCGACAGCATAAACCTCTCGGGACAGGTCGGTAGGAATTTTCTGCAGCTCATATAAGCAGCGTGCAGCACGGGGCCAGACACCAGTCGCTGCTGTTGCCAGGAGCGGGATGAGGGCCTGTCTCCATTCCTGTCGCGTGTCATCGTCCCACTTGAAAAGATCCCCGAGCGAATTCACGACATTCGACAGAGCCGAGAGGGCACTGCTACGGACGCGTTCCTGATCATCTCCAGTGGTGATCGCCGCGATCTGTGTATAAACAATTGCAGCTCGAACGTAGTTTCCCTTCTTTTCGGCCTCCTGGGCTCGCTTGCGTAACCCTCCTGTCTCGGATGGAGCAATCTTCGGAGCGATGATAGAGGTATCGGGAGTCGTCCATCGCTCATCCGGGGCAACTTCCAGGAAGGGGCTGGCTGCTCCGGCGGGTCGGCTTGCAGCCAAAAGGGCAGAAGAATCCACATCATCCGCGAGCAAGTGATCCACAGCACCTTCGCCGGGTATGCTTGGGAAAAACTCCTCGACCCGATGTTTCTCGAATGCAGAAAGATCGAGGGAAGTTGCGGCAAAAGAGCGGTAAAGAGCGATCGGGTTGGCGTCCTGATGTGCCATGTGTTCTGAGAGGAGAACAAACTCTATTTCGCGTTCAACATGCGAACCGAAGCGCGCGAGTTTTTCCCGGCAATTCTCGACGGTGAGAATTCCTGCCTCTGCTCGTTGATCGATTCTCTGCATCACCGCCGCTTGAAACAGCACGCGCCAATATGCCAGAAGTTGTTCCGGTTGTGGTAGACTGGAGAGGCCCCGATCATATGGGTCCGTGATGAGCAGGAGGGTAGGCTCACTGCCCGTCATCATGCTCTGAGGCAATACACCTATCTCAACGAGATCGTCGCGAGTAATCCAAAGTGGGAGGTTTGGGTTTTGAGGCAACGGGCGACCAGCATCGAGCAGGAACTCAAGAACCTGAAGCAGATACCGTTCAGGGATCAGCCGAACTTGAGGTTCAACGGCCTGTAAGATGGGTTCCAATTTGGAATCGTG
>DASZJS010000411.1:0-8199 GCA_035947935.1 Gemmata sp.
GAAGTCGCTCAACTCAAGGATGCCGTACTTAGGACGAGCTCGGACAGTAAATGACACACGCAAACCCGCCTTGTAGTAGTAACATCGTGGCGGATAGCCGGTTTGTAGCATCGTCCCCATTTTGAAATGACTGTCACTGCGATACGGTTCGTATCTATGACGCCCCGGCGTAAGTGGCATCTCAGAATCTAAAAAGACGCCAACGCTGCCCCCGTTCAAGTAAAACTCATTCTGTCTCAGATCGCGATGTTCGGTCATTCGATTTACCTCACGCGGGCAAAGCTTCGTCTTATCCTATGACCGGGATCACCCCTAAACCGGGGTGATCATTTAGTTTTGGTTTGCGTGAATACTTGGGCAGACTGAGCCGAGATGCGCGAACCGTTGGGCAGAACACCTCCGTTGGGCAAAGCCGTTCCACGTCTAGAAATGTCTAATTAACTGCGCTTACAGTAGCTAATAACGGCCATCAAATTCACCCACAGCTCCCGAAGTCCCATCCGAAGGGCAAAAAATCAAAAAATGCGCCCAATCACGATTGACAGGTATAGTGTACGGGCGTATAAATAAACGTGTTGGCTGCTACTGAGGAGTTGAACGACCAACAGGATGAGATGCAACGCGGTACAGAACGAGTGCCAGAAGGCAAAGAACGAGTGACAGAAGACGAAGAGACCGAGAGACCAACCGACGGAGGAACGATTATGGAAAGCTGGCGTCTGGTGTGGCGGGACGGATTTGTCCCCGTGGTTTCAACGGCTGGTTTGGAAGCCCTTCGAGATGCCCTCCAAGCCGATGACTCGCGATTGACTCAAGGCAGCACCACAACCCCACCCCCACTGATGTGCGTGCAGGATTGGCCCGTTGAGGCCGCCTGTGCCCTCGGGTTCTGCGGATGGCAGGGGGAGAATTTGGAGACGGTGGGGGAAGTCGAGGAGTTCTTCGCTCGCCTTTGCTTCGAAGCCGATCAGCGGCTCGGCGAACCGGCTGCCTGCCGCTGGTTCCTCAACTGGTTCGATGACACACCCCGCGACGAAATGCGGCAAGAACTGCTGAACGAAGTTCAGCGGGCGTTGGTCGAACGGCTCCCAATCGACCGGATCGCTCCTGTTGCCGAAACGATCAACAACACAAGCGAAGCCGCAGCAGCCTGAATTGTCAGGGAAAACCAGATACACAACCCAACAAAACCCAACCCTCAACACAAAAGTCTGAATTGCCAGGAGCCCGTCATGATCTGCATTTGCCGTCACTGCTCGAAGTCCAAAGTAAACCGTCCCCGGGGTTTGTGCTGGAGCTGCTACTACACACCGGGCGTGAAGGAGCAATATCCCTCCACAAGCAAGTATGCCCGGCGCGGCGTAGGGAACTTCACCGGCAACGCCCCACTCGCCGCGGCCCCAACAACCGCCTCACCCGGAACGCCTGAAAAACTCGCCGTTCTGGAGCAACGCGCCAAGCTCAAACAAGCGATCTTCCATCCCGCGGATGCCCGCTACGAAGGCGATCCTCGCCCACTTGAATTCATGAGCACCAAAGTCGCCAGCGTGGCGTAAAGGAAGATAACCACTCCTGACCGCGTGGGCGCAGAACCGGGACGCAGGAAGCAGTGTCCCGGTTCTCACCGAAGGCCACCCGTTTTGACGGGTGGCCTTCGCTTTGCGCTTCGTTGCGATGTGGAGTTAGGCGATTCTGAGCGTTGTGTGGAAGAAGTAAAAGAATGCGCTCGACGCGCAAGCGCCAGACGAGGGAAAGTAAGCGCCAGCCCAGGATAAATGTGTGAGTCAGATCGTGTTTAGCTGCGAAACAAAAGCGACGACCGACTTGCTTCCTGACCAGCGCCAACCCACGTAAACCGAGCCATTTTGCTGTGAAAAACGATGAATCCCCAACCGGGCTTGCGCTAAAAGGCGCGTGAAGGGTAAGCTCCTCTCCGTTGAGTGACACCCGATTTGTGCCCGTTATAATAATGTGGCACAGAAGTCTCTCGACATCACGACAACTGCTTAATCAAACCAAATGTTCTTGGAGTGACACAGCGTTGTCATTTTGTCCTGAACCCAAGGTGTCGCTTGGTGTCCTGGTGGTAGGGTTGCGCTGGTCATAGCGACAACTCAGCGCCGCCGCGAACATCCAGACCACACTTTGAGGCAACTTAGGCAACCTAACTTATTGTCAGGCTTGGTGTTAAATATGGACAAAGGCTTCGTGGGACGGGTGCGCTCGTTATACCGGCCTTGCGTCCCACCGACCCAACACCAAGCCCCCCATTTTCCAACCGCAACAGTCCCCGCTCGTTTCGTGACGTAGAATTGGGGAGCGTTTAAGGACGACTGGCGCTCAACGGAGGGTAGCCCCATGCTAGTTCTCAGTCGCAAGCTCGGGGAAAAGATTTTTATTGGCGAGAATATTTGTATCACGGTTGTCGATATCGACCGCGGCAAGATCCGGCTCGGTATTGAAGCTCCGCGAGATGTCCCCATCTATCGCCAGGAGTTGCTCCCGCTGCATCAGCAGCCTAAGGGCGATAACCCGACGAATTTGCCGGCCGTTTCCTGATCTCGCCTTTAGTGCCTCTCAATCGCCGGCTTGCAGTCCCGACCGCTGGGGCGGTTGTGTGGATTCGTCGGTCTTGGGTAACACGTCAAATACCTCTCGCATTCCACACCGGCGGTCGTGCTTTGATTAGCACGACCGCCGGTTTGCTTTTCCAGAGCGAACCCTGCACTGGTAATAGGAGTCAGACCAGGTAGAAAATGAATCACCTGAACGCCAGAGATTTTCCGTTGGAGCCAGGATGACTGCACCTTCTCGCCAATTGATCGGGTCGAGTTCTGCTATCACTGCTGTCCGCAATGCAATCGAGCAGGTAGCGGATACCGAGGCGACAGTCCTTCTTTTGGGTGAAACGGGCACCGGAAAAGAAATCATCGCCCGGCTGATCCATTCCCAGAGCCGACGGGCGAATGGCCCGTTCATCGCGGCGAATTGTGGCGGGGTTTCACCGGGCCTGGCTGCGAGCGATCTGTTCGGGCACGAGGCAGGCGCATTCACGAACGCAATCCGACGTCGAACCGGACGATTTGAGGCGGCACACCACGGAACGCTGTTCCTGGATGAGATTGGTGAATTGCCGCTGGAGATCCAGCCTCTTTTGCTCCGTGTTATTGAGGAAAAGGCAGTCGAACGAGTTGGCGGCGATTCGTTCCCCGTGGATGTGCGGATCATCGCCGCAACGAACCGAACTCTTTCGGCTGATGTGCAAGCAGGCCAGTTCCGCGCCGACCTGTTCTATCGGCTCAATGTCTTTCCGATCACCATCCCACCGCTTCGCGATCGCCGCGATGACATCCCCGAGTTGGCGAACCACTTCCTCAGACACTTCGCGGAGATCCATCGCCGCGATGTCGTCCGCATCCCGAGTCGCGTTCTTCAACTTCTCGCTCGCTACGACTGGCCGGGGAATATCCGTGAACTTCGCAACGTGATCGAACGAGCCGCGATCATCTCCCGCGATGAGAACCTGGAGATTGATCCGGCCTGGCTTGCGACAACGAGTGTAATCCCAACCCAGCCGGTATCCGGCCGAACGTGGGCGGCTCAGGAAAAGGCTCGCATACTTGAAGCGTTGCGCGCAACCAGCGGCAGGATTTATGGTCCCGGTGGGGCAGCTCACCGGCTTGGTCTCCGACCGACCACCCTTTACGGCAAAATGCGAAAGCACGGCATCACCAAGAACCCCGCCGACTGGCAGTGACGAAGAATCGTCGCTCGACCAAATTCGGTTGCAATTCCGGTGCAGTTTTCCGCATATTTCAGGCTTTTTTCGTCGGCACGAGCCGTGCATTCCCGTTGGGGGTTTTCCAATCCTCCGACCGAAAGGTGGTGTGCCAGTGGCCCATGTCGTAACCGAGCCGTGCCGCGGCTGCAAGTACACGGATTGCGTGGTGGTCTGTCCGATGGAGTGTTTCTACGGCGATGATTCGCAGCTCTACATCGACCCGGACGATTGCATCGACTGCGAAGCGTGCGTGAATGAGTGCCCGGTCGAGGCCATCTATCTGGACGATCACGTTCCCGAGAAATGGGCCGGGTACGTGCAGCTGAACGCAGACAGGGTGAAGGTACTCAAGCCGCTCGGTGCGCGAGTGTTGGAGAAGATCGAACGAACCGGGTGAGTGGAATTCTTCCTCATGGTTTTGTTATGATTATCTCCAGGGGCTGACGCCCGCTGGCTATTGAATGACGCCCCAACGGCGCGTCATTCAATAGCCAGCGGGCGTCAGCCCCTGGAAGATTTTTCTCCACTCGTGCGGATGTGCAATGGACCTGTTCGCTGTCTCTCTCTACCACACGGACCCGACCAATGGCCGCGTGATGCTGCACGCCATGCCGGTCATGATTCTGGTTCTCGTTTGCCTCACGCTTGCATACCGCTATTACTCCGCGTTTCTCGCGGCCAAGGTTGCTGTACTCGACAATTCGCGGATCACGCCAGCCCATCGACTGAACGATGGGCAGAACTACCATCCCACCAACAAGTGGGTGCTGTTCGGGCATCACTTCGCGGCGATCTCCGGAGCTGGACCTTTGATCGGGCCGGTTCTTGCCATCCAGTATGGGTTCATGCCCGGTCTTCTTTGGCTCGTGATTGGCGTCTGCCTCGCCGGGGCCGTGCAGGATATGCTCGTGCTGGCGGCGAGTGTGCGCCGAGATGGGAAGTCACTGGCGGAAATTGCACGGGCCGAACTCGGCTACCCGGCTGCCATCATCGCTTCGGTTGCCATCCTGTTCATTGTGGTGATTGCGCTGGCTGCTCTCGGGTTTGTCGTGGTCAAGGCGCTGGGCGGTGAGGAAGTGAAATTGCCCGCGGGAATGCAGATCGACTTTCCGGCAGATCGCCCGATCAAAATCATTACTGAAAGCGATAGTACTGGCCGTGTAATATACGAATTCCCCTCTCACAGTCAGATCAGGTATACAAGCGGTCAGAAGGCTTCTGAACGCCCCGAAGCATTCCGCGTTGCAGTTATCCCCGGTGCAGCTGTGGATAAGGTTTCAAACATATCGAACATGGAGGGAACAGAATCTGTTGTCCCGGTCCCGATTTTCCCGAACACTGGGGATTCAAATATTTGGCAGTTACGTACTACTGTCCTTCCCAAAGGCTGTTCGCAGATTGTGCCCGGCAGTTCGTGGGGCACGTTCACCATCGCCTGCACCATCCCGATTGCCTTGCTGGTGGGACTCTGGATGTATCGCATCCGCAAAGGTCGTGTGGTTGAGGCATCGATAATCGGTGGTTTGCTGACACTGGCCGCAGTAGTTGCTGGAAACTGGATTCCGGGTTCGCCGCTCGAATGGCTTTTCTCGCTTACTCGGGAGCAGACGCTTTTTGCCCTCTGCATCTACGGATTCATCGCGGCGGTGTTGCCCGTATGGTTGCTCCTTGGTCCTCGCGATTATCTCTCCAGTTTCATGAAGATCGGCACCGTGATACTACTGGTGGTGAGCGTACTCATCGCCAATCCGACACTTCATGCCCCGCCGCTCAACGAGGTTTTCATGAATGGAGGAGGACCGACATTCTCGGGGGCTCTCTTCCCGTTCGTGTTCATCTGTGTGATGTGCGGTGCCATCAGCGGATTTCACTCGCTCGTCTCGTCCGGAACAACTCCCAAGATGATCGACAAGGAAAGTCAGGTTCGCCACATTGGATATGGCGCGATGCTGATCGAAGGTCTGGTGGGGACGGTGGCCCTGATTGCCGCCGCGAGCCTTCCGCCCGATCTCTATTACGACATCAACGTGCCCATCGACCGAGCGCCCGAGTTTCAGAAGCAACTGAGTGAGGTTCACGAGAAATACGGCGTCAGTCGGGAATCGCTTCCAGCCGAAGCGAAAGACCCTCTCCACTCAACGAATGTCGATTCGCCGCAACACCTCGATCTATCGCAGGTCGAGGAAAAGGTCGGTGGGGAAGCACTCCGCGGAAGGGTTGGCGGTGCAGTGACGCTCGCGGTTGGCATGTCGCTGATCTTCAGCGAAGCATTTCGCTGGTTCGGCGTGACGGGCGACTGGCTGCTCAAATACTGGTATCACTTCGCGATCATGTTCGAGGCGCTGTTCATCCTCACAACGATTGATGCCGGAACGCGGATCGCCCGCTTTTTACTTCAAGAAACAGCCGGGCGGATTTACAAACCATTTGCCAGACCCGATTGGCTTTTCGGGTCGATGCTTGCGAGTGGGTTGGTCACGTTTGGATATGGGTGGCTCATTTACACCGGCTCGATCAACACCATCTATCCCATGTTCGGCATTGCCAACCAACTGCTGGCTGTCCTGGCTCTCGCGCTGGTGACGACCTGGCTGGTGAACAACGGTCGCGGTCGATATGCCCCGGTGACCGTGTTGCCGATGCTGTTCGTTACGAGTACCACCCTCACTGCCGGAAGCCAGATGGTAACTGGTCTGTTCGCACAGATGATCGAAAAGGGGCATGATCTGATTAAACTGGGTCAGGAGGAAGCTGGCCGGAAATTGGTTCTCACGGGCTACTTGAACTCTGGCCTGACGATCTTTGTTATCGCGTGTGTCTGCACACTTCTTCTGTGGTCCATTGCGAGGTGTTTTGCGGTGTGGCTGGGTGGCCGGGTGAAATCCCAGGAGGTCGCGTGACCCGCTACAGCTGGTTAACTGTCACCACTTGTGTTGTAGCTGCGACAAGCAGTGTGGCTCTCGCCACGGCTACTGCCGCGGCGTGGTCGGCGGCCGGGCCACTCGTGACGCAACTCGCCTTCGTGGCTGGCCCATTGTTCTTCCTGGCTCTGCTCGCCTGGAGGCGGCGCGACCACCCTGCTCGTTCCCGTTTTCTTCTCTGGCTGGCTCTGGTTGTTGCGGTCGGGGGACTGGGAATTCTCGGGTCGGATTACGTCCGTTTTTGCAATGAGCCACCAAACAGCCACGCATCACATGCCCATCCACTGATCGTACCGATCGTACAATGGGTGGTGGTCATGGCGGCCTGGATATTCCTGGTGATTCAGGAAGGGCGGGAGGAGCGGGCAGAGAAGAAAACTGCTTGACTCAGGCGGCACACTACGGCATATACCGCTCCGGGGAAAACCTCTTTACGGCTATCAATTCCACCCATCTTGGGGGTGCGGTCATGCCTCGACTGCTGCTGACGGCAGGGTTCGTGTGCGCGGTCACCGGACTTACGGGTTGGGCAACTGCCCAGAACGCTTCGATGCCCGGAACGGTGGTCAGCAACACCACCGGCGAACAGATGAAGCTAGTCGGCAATGAACTTCCGCAAGTCGCAAAACCGGTGGGGAGACCGGTGAACCTGCCAGACGACAATCCACTCCTGCGGCGATACGACCCCAACAATCCGTATGATTCATTCAGGGGCACGAACCTGAGCGTGAAATCGGTCGTAGCACCAGTCAATGGAGCCTCTACGGCTGTGGAACCCAATATGTTCCAGCAGATTTCCAAGAGTGTGAAGTCAATACTGGGTCTCTCAACACTTCCCAGTTCTCCACGAATCTACACACCCGGTATTTACCGTCGTGATCGGGAACGCGTGCGAGAACGAATGTTCGTGAGAGACTGATTCTGCGAACGCGGAACTCGGAGCGCGGAGTGCGGAACTGAAGAAACAAAGTCCTTCTGGAGCGCTCCGCTTGCTGAGCTTCGCTCGTCTTAGTTCTATTTTGATTGTCTTCGCTTCCTTCGTTCCAAGTTCGATTGCCCCATTGAGCCTGCAACGCGCATCTGAGAATCCAATGCCTCTCCCCGTCCGTTCGCTCCCTGTCCTTCAGAACTGGGACTGCCAGGGTTGCTCATTATGTTGTCGGCAGTACCACGTATCCGTTTCTCCTGAGGAGCAGAAGAGGATCGAGGATCAGGGCTGGGGAAAGGAACCGGAGTTCCAAGGTGTCCCACTGTTCGTAAGAGTTGGAGGCTGGTTCTCGAAATCGTCGTATCGGTTGAACCATCAGCCAGATGGCGCTTGCGTTTTCCTTGGCCCGGACAACCGGTGCCGCATCCATGCTCGCCACGGATCTGCAGCCAAACCTCTCGCCTGCCGCATCTATCCCTACATGCTCGTTCCGGCCGGAGACCACTGGAAACTTGGCCTTCGGTTCGCCTGTCCCTCCGCTGCCGAAAACGTGGGAAGGCCACTTGCCG
>DASZJS010000412.1:0-12846 GCA_035947935.1 Gemmata sp.
AAGACGAAGAAGTGAATCCGATTCTGCCGAGGTGGGGGTGATGGATCGAGCCCGGTGGTTGAGCGCAGCGACACCACCGGCTAATGGCGGAATTGAAGTCGAAGGCGTGAGCGACGGGCTTGTTTTTGACGAGCCGGAAGCGTGAGCGACGGGTTGCTAATAAGACCGTCGCTCACGCTTCCGGCTCGTTAAGACTTCCGGCTCGTTAATCCTCACTTCGTCGCCAAATCCTTCAAAAACACATCGTCATCCTTCGGCAGTGCCCACGTCACGAGATCGAACGTACCCTTCCAGTTCTCTTTCGACTCCGGTAACCGAAGCATAACGAGCCAACCGCCCGGCTTGGCAACGAATCGCCAAACCGTTCCCTCGGGAGCGCCCATTGCCTCCAGCACGAATGCTTTGTCGCCATCCTGGCGGAGCACGATGCGCGATCCCGTTGCCGCAACCAGCGGTTCTTCGGCCTTCAGATCGAGGATCGAAACGAGAGTTCCTGCTGCTGTGAACGCTCGCGGTTCCTTGCCCGATTGACCTGCCAACAACCAACTACGATAGCCGGATGGAGTTTCCACCGCGAATCGACGGATGAAGCCGGTTGCGACCGATGCCTTGATCGGAATGATGGTCTCTGCCGCCTTCAAAACCCCATCCTTCTCGTTCTCTCGCAGTGTATAGCGGAACGAGGGGCGATCTTCTTTATCGAGGCTGTAGCCATCGAAGTGTACCGCCTGGGGGCCATTGTAAATCCGGGCGGGTTCCAGAGGTAACGGCTGACCGAATGCCGGGTTGTTCACCCGGCCCAGGAAATCCGGCGGGATGCCAGGGTTTGTCGTCAGGCCCCACGGATGCCCGGGCGGTGCTATCCAGAACTTCGGGCCAAGCAGCTTCGCAGGCGCACCGCCGCGATTGTCCCAAACGGGTGAAGCATCGAGGAAGTTCCCACCCCACGCATACGCCAGTCGGCACTGGTCGGCACTGAACGCCACGTTCACCCCGCCAGGATAGCCAACCGCAATCCCTTTACTCCCAGCATCGGGCATGAATGTCCGCAGTACTTCCGGTCGATCCTTTGCCGCGATAATCAATCCCTTGGGCGGTTCCAATCCCTCGGGTAGCGGCAACCCCGGACCGAGCGACAGGTAAGACCACATGGCCTCAGCTTGCCCCTTCGGATCACCGTTGAGAACTGTGCTGAGTGTCGATTTGCCATCCACAAACGCCTGGGGCATGCGTGTGCCCGGAGCCATGCGGAGTGGTTGGTGCATCCACCGTTCATACCACTCGTAGCGGACACGTTGGTTGATCGTGGCGAGATCCGGGCCGCGGGTTCCGGTGTTCGGTACACCGCCGATGTCGTGGCAGGAGATGCAGCCAAGCCCACTCTTCCCAACAATCTGCTTGCCAAGCTGAATCTTCACCCCACTAAGCGGCAGCTTGAAAACCGAATCGTCGGGAACTGAGCCTTCGAGTGATGCCAGGGCTTCCGGCAGGAACGCCACATTGGCTTCACCATATTGCGGCATTCGCAATTGCATCCACGGTCTGGCTCGTCCACCACCCATGAGAACCGACTTGAGCCACGCTGTTCGGGATTTGTGGCCGATACCCGTGAGGAGTGGTGGGCGAACATCATCTACGTTCTCGGCTTTCTCCAAGAGGCGTGTCTGATCCGCGAGTTCGGTTGGGATGCCGCCCTCACCGTCCCGGCTGTGGCAGTTGAGACAGTTGAATCGCCGCAGTGCAACGCGGGCGCTATAGGCCGGGGCCGGGCTCCCGGCCCCGGTCAGCCCATTCTTCAAAAACGCAGCGATGGCCGCGGCCTCCTTGGCCTCCAGTTTAAAGACGGGAACCTTGGCCGGGTCTGGCTTCTCGCCGATGCAACTCTTTGCGCCCGCTGTCTTGATCTTCGCCAGCTTCGGGAACAAATCGCCCGACAGTATCGCTTTGCCACCCTGTTCGATGACGTGGCAGTCCACACAGCCTTTCATGACCACGAGCTTGTGCCCGATTTCCACCCACTGCTTTTCGGCGGGTAGTTTTTCGATCGCCGCGAGTTCGTCCCGGGCCTTGAGATCATCGTAACCTTCGTACATCTTGCGGCCAACTTCCGCCGGCTTGGTCTTCGGGGCGGCTGGCATCTCAGGAACCAGGCTTTCATCGGTTACCCGGCACAGATAGCGGGCAAGGTCGGTCGCTTCCTGCGAATTCAGGTTCATTTGCGGCATCCGACCGGTCGGGTTTGTCTTCAGTGGATTTTGAAGATAAGCGGCGAGCGGTTCGGATCGGGTCTTGCTGCCCAGCGCTCCGAGGAGGTACTTCGATGCGGGTCCGGCGGTGCCAAGGCTGGCGTAGTAATCTTCTGGCTTGAGGGGTTCGCGGTCATCCTCTTCGTTTTTGGGCTTTGGCTTGATTTCCTGGTGACACGCCGCACAACCGGCAACGGTATACAAAACGCGCCCGCGCTCGCCGCTTTGCCTCACATCGGCTGGTGCGATAATCGGCGTCTTGGGTGGGATCAGTGGGGTGCCACTCAGTGAGAGGAGATATTTCGTTACGGCATAGCGTTCCGCACGCCCCAATGCATCATCGGTGAACAAGGCGGGCATGGTGGTTTGAGGTCGGAGTTTTGCGGGGTCTGCAAGCCAGGCATCAATCCAGCCGGGGTAAGCTCGCTTGCCGATTTCGGTAAGATTTGGTCCAGCGCGATCTGCGAGTCCCTTGGCCATCTTGTCATCGGCGGCAGGCTTGTGGCAGCGGATGCAGGCAAGTTCCTCGAACTTGAACCGTCCGTGTTCGAGTGCCACATCCTTGGCGAAAGCATCCGGGCGATCTTTTGAAAGATGTCCGAGGAACTGATTCGGAAGCGGTTCCTTGACGAACCCAGGTCCCTGCCAGAACAGTTCGACTCGTGCTACTCCCCCGGTGCGCTGATAGGTTGCCAAAAAGGGCTGAACGCCGCCATCGAGCGTTACTTCGCGGCTACTTTTTGTTATGGATTCCTTGTCCGCACTTTCTGCGATGACGGTCTTCTCGCCAACCATAACTGTGAGTTTGCCGCCCAGAAGCGTTGTGGAGAAGGTGTATTTCCCGGGTCGGACGATGTTGATGTAGCCTGCCCATGTTGAGTATCCGCTCTGAGCCAGGCGGGGATGTGGTGTCTCGCCGGGGTTGAGACTAAGGGCAACGGTTGGCTCCAACCGGATGACAGATGCACCGGGTGGGCCATTCTCGTTTTCGATGAAGCGGGCAACCAAGCCGGGCTTCAGGTCGGCAGGGTCAATGGCGAAGACGCTGGTGCCGAACGACAGCACCGCGAGGGTGGTGAGCAGATATCGGTAGGGCATGATGAATCGGTGGGTGATAGCGGCGGGCAAAGCAGTCGGGTTTAGTTGATTATCCCGACCTGGCGATCTGGGGCAAGCGGAAACGGCCAGGCTGGCTTCCCGAACGTCGATCGCTGGCGGGCGGGATCGACCGCTGGTCCCTCACGGTCGATCCGGGCGTGCCCCGTTACTGAGCGACGGCGTTGCCCCGGTTGAATCGCCGGGCGACGAAGAAGAACGCGACCGCCGCCGCCACCGCGATCGCGGCGTCAATCGTGAAGAACACCTGCGGATAGAAGCGGAACACCGTGCCCCCGTTGGGAGTGGCCACCCGGACCCCCCAGTCCAGGTTCTGGACCAGTTCCTCCCCCTTGCCGACACCACTGAAATACAGTTTGCCGAACTGGGTGTTGACGAAGTTGCCGATGGTATTCGTGACCAGGAAG
This sequence comes from Gemmata sp., assembly GCA_035947935.1. Classification (GTDB taxonomy): domain Bacteria; phylum Planctomycetota; class Planctomycetia; order Gemmatales; family Gemmataceae; genus Gemmata. The sequence continues at coordinate 3,770 of DASZJS010000412.1, forward strand.
CAAGCGGTGACGAGCCCCTTCATCCGTGCCGGGGCGTATGCGTAGGACAGGTCGAGCATGGTGCCGTAGACAAGTACCTCACCGATCGTTAGCAGGATGTATGCGCCGATGATCCACAGCATCGACACCTTCGCCCCGCCGGCCGTCCCGCCCGCGGCCAGGGCGAGCAGTGCCGGTGCAGAGGCGGTAAACAGGAACCCGAGCAAGATTTTGGTGGTCTGTGGGAACCGGGTGCCGGTCGGGTCCGCCCACTTCCAGAACCACTGGAAGAAGACAATCAGCACGAGTACGCACAGGGCGTTGATGAACTGGAACTGGTCGGCGGCCACAAATCTGGTGGAGTTCCCGTCCTTGTCGTCGGCGCCGAGCCAGCCTGGCGCCCACTCCGGCAGTTTCAGGTCAATGTGTTCGCGAGCGAAGAACATCCACTGCACATCGTTGTGCTCGTAGACCACCCAGAAGAAGATCATGAGCCCGAACACGCCGAATAGCCTGGCCAGCGTCCGCCACTGCTCGGCCCGATCCGCCGGGGTCATGGGCGGGGGCGGGCCGACCTTCTCCACCGCGTAGTACTTCTTCCCGAGGGCGAAGACGATTAGGGCCATGGTCATGAAAGCGGCCGGGACCAGGAACGACCATTGATACCCGTACTTGTTCCGGATGATCGGCAGACCGAGCAGGGAGAGAAGAGAGCCGACGTTGATGGCGAAGTAGAACCATAGAAAGGCGCTGGCCCGCAGCCGCTCGATCCCCGGCCGCTGCTGGTCGTAGGTCAGGCCCAGCAGGGCCGAGATGTTCGGCTTGATCACACCGCTGCCCATCGCGCACAGGGCCAGGGCAATCATGACAGAGGTTTCATCCTCATTGCGGATCAACAACTGGCCGATCACGTACGGGACGGAGAACCCCACGATCGTCCAGTACTTACCCAGGTACCGGTCGGCCAGGAACCCGCCGAGTAGGGGCAGGAAGTAACAGGCCATTTTGAACGTGTAGTACCACTCGCTCGCCTGGTCGTCCGGCATTTGCAGCCGGGTGGTCAGATAGAGCGGCAGGATCGCTCGCATGCCGTAGTACGAACATCGCTCGGCAAACTCGCCCCAAAAGAAGAACCAGAATGCGATGGGGTGCCCCATCGCTTGTGGAGTCGTGCCCGCGGTTGACGTATCAATTGCCACGTCTGAAGCCCTTTCAGATCTGAGTCTTGGTAGCGGATAAGCTATGGGAAAGTGAAGCGATCTTAACATCCCTTGTGGGCAGATGAGAGCTTTTTTTCCTGCCGGGCTACAAAGGGTACCGATCCGATGGGGTTCTTTCTTGCGTCCGCCCGAATGTCCGGGTAGAGTTCACTTCACCCACCGAAAGCCTCCCGGAACCATACCGGGCCTGCCTCAAAACCCCCGGAAATGACTCTGGGGCTCGCCAAGACAAGAACGGAGCACGCCATGCTCACCATCTCTCACAGCAAACCGAACCGCACCTGCGCGGGAACGTCTCGCCGCGACTTCCTCAAGATCGGGGCTCTTGGCCTCGGTGGACTGACCCTTCCAAACCTGCTCGCGGCAAAAGCAGTCGCACCAAGTGCTGTGCGAGATAAGGCGGTCGTGCTCCTCTTCCTTCAAGGCGGACCACCCCAGCACGAGACGTTCGACCCGCACATGGAAGCTCCAGTCGAATACCGCAGCGCGACGGGCGAAGTGGAAACCAACCTGCCCGGAATCACCTTCGGCAGCACATTTCCCCAACTCGCAAAGATGGCCAACCGACTCGCCATAGTCCGGTCATACCAGTCCCGAAATGGTGGACACACGTACGATCAGGTACTCAGTGCGGGGAACGGAGCGAAGGCAACCATCAGCGCCATCAGTTCCTATCTCGGTGGCCCAACACCCCCCGTCACCGGCATCCCAAGCAACGTACTGATTCTGCCGGAAGCCGTGAAGGATGGGCTGAAACTCGGCGGCAACTTCGAGACAGGAGCCATCCCAACGCTGACGACACCCGGCATCCTCGGATCGCAATATGAGGCATTCAACCCCGTGGGCGGGGCGGCACTCAAGAAGGCCATGGAACTGCGATTGCCGACAGAACAGTTCGAAGACCGCAAGAAACTCCTCAGCGCCTTCAATGATGGCCGCCGAATAGCTGAGCCGCTATTCGCTCGGTCGGACAAGTTCCAGCAACAGGCGTTCGACATTATCGCCCGGGGGATTGGTGAGGCGTTCGATGTCTCACGGGAAGATCCGAAGACAATCGAGAAATACGACACCGCCGGACTGTTCAAGATGGATGATTGGACGAAGCACTTCAACATGAAGCGGACCTCGAACTTACTCGGCAAGCAGATGCTCCTGGCTCGCCGCCTGATCGAAAACGGAGTCGGATTCGTGACCGTGTCGGACTGCGGTTGGGATTTGCACGCAGACGGGAACAGTGCCAAGGGCATGACGGCAATGGAGGTACTCGGCCGGCAGGTGGATCACTCCGTCGCGGCGTTCTTGAACGATCTGAAGGACCGCGGCCTCGACAATAAGGTGTTGCTGATCGTGACGGGCGAGATGGGGCGAAGCCCGAAGTTGAACAAGAATGGCGGGCGCGATCACTGGAGCGATCTGACTCCACTCCTGATCGCGGGCGGCGGCTTGAAGATGGGTCAAGTGATCGGCAAGTCCGACAAGCAAGGTGGGCGGCCAACGAGCGAACCGTATGGGCCATCAAACATGGTGGCAACCGTGCTTCACTACCTGTTCGATGTGCCTCAACTGCGACTCCGTACCGACCTGCCGCGCGACCTCAAACCGTTACTTGAGAATGGCGAACCGATACGGCAACTGGTTTGATGTATTAGGCGAGCCGGGAGCGTGAGCGGCGTGAGCGACCGGAGTTGTGTAGAACTCCGGTCGCTCACTCCCGGCTCGCCTAAAGACTTATTCCACGCTAACGACTTCGCCAGTACCGGCCGGGGCTGGGGTATTCGCGAGCGAATCCCGGTCGATCCCCTTCTTTTTAATCTTCGTGTGCAGCGTATCCCGGCTCATTCCCAGAAGTTTCGCGGCGTGCGACACATTGCCGTTAGTTTGCCGCAGTGCCCGTCGGATGGCCCACGTCTCAATCTCCTCCATGTCGAGGCTCGTTGGCATGTCCACGGCCTTATGGCTCCCCGACGATGGCATCTCCGTTACTCCGGTCAACGGCAAAGACTCTGCATCGAGCGTGTCCTGTTCGCTCATGACCGCCGCATTCTCGATGGCAGCCCGCAACTGGCGGACATTCCCCGGCCAGGCATAAGCCTGGAGTTTTCGCATCGCGGCGGCTGTAAGTTTGAAGTTCCGCCGACACTCTCCCGACACCTTCGCCAGGAAGAAGCCAGCCAGTTCTGGGATGTCCTCCGGGTGTTCGCGAAGCGGGGGAACGCGCATCTGAATCACGCGCAGCCGGAACAGCAAATCCTGCCGGAACTTCCCAACCTTGACCTCCTTCTCCAGATCGCGGTGGGTGGCCGCCACGATCCGCACATCCACTTTCATATCTCCCGTTGCACCGACCGGGCGGAACGCCTTCCCCTCGATGACCCGCAGCAACTTCGCCTGGCATTCCAGGGAAAGTTCCCCCACTTCATCCAGGAACAACGTACCCTCATCCGCTTGCTGGAAGAGGCCGGGATGATCCCGATCCGCACCGCTGAATGCGCCCTTTTTGTACCCGAATAGTTCGGCTTCCAGGAGCGTCGGAGCGATCGCGGCACAGTTCACCACGACCAGCGGCCCATCCGCCCGTCGGCTGTTCCGGTGGAGCGCCAGGGCAACCAGTTCCTTCCCGGAGCCGCTTTCTCCCTGCACCAAAACGGTGAATGGTTGCGGAGCAGCTTTGAGAATCTGTTGCCGAAGGTGGATGACGGCGGTACTCCCGCCAATGATGTCATCGGCCGCGGGAGTGTGAATCCGCAGACGGGAGTTTTCGGCTTCCAGCGTGCGCCGATTGCGCAGTATTTCGAGTCCGTGAGCCAAAAACCCAGCAACCGCCTCAATGAATCGTACGTCGCGCTCGGTGAATGCCCGACCGGATCGGTAGACGTGGAGAGCCGCAAACGGTGCCCCGGATGCCTTGAGCGGGATACAAATTGCATCCGCGAATGCAGACAGGGAATCGGTGGGTGGGTGGGAAGCGGTCAGATCGGGGAACAGCCAAATCGTCTTTCCGTGTACCTGGGCCTGGCTGGTGAGTCGGCGGCTCAGAGGGATATCCACGGCGGCCGACTCGGGCATCACGACCTTCGGAGTCGGATCCTCGGGATCGAGGCTCAGATAGCCGGCCAGCTTGGCTGTCGTTTGGTGGAGAATCGAGCGCAGAGCGAGGGCGATCAGTTCGTGTGGAGATCTGGTTTCGACCGTCTGCGTCATGAACTTGCACAGGGCGGTCAGCTCATCCATCCGAAGCTGGCTAGCAGCCAGATCCGAGTCGCCGGGCACGGTTCGTTCACCCGGAATCTCGTGAATTTTTGTGTTTGTGTGTGGATTTTCCCCGGCCAATGTACGAACGGGCATCGTCTGAGCAGGATTGACTATGGACGGCATCGTCTGAGCGGGATTGGCCGTGGAGGTTAGGGGAGCCGTCCCCTTGGCCATCGTGGCGACTGACTTCGGCTCGATTGCGAACCGGATGACAACCTCACCAATCTTGATTTTCTTCCCATCTCCCAGTTCAACTGCCCCATTCACGCGTATCCCATCCACCCGGGTTCCATTCAGCCCAAAGTCCCGGATGTGCCAGCGACCGTCCTCGAAGTAAATTTTGGCATGAAGGCGCGACGCTAGTTCATCTCTCAGAACGATGGTATTATCCCGGCTCCGGCCAAGGGTCACGGGTTGGCCCGGGGACAAGTCCAAGGTCTGGGGCAGACAATCGCCTGCTTCCAATGAAATGCGTGCGCGCATGTACCGACAGACTCCAGACGGGCGGATCGCAGGGCGAACTAGGGGGCGAACTAGGGGCGAACGAGAGAGTAAGCGGCACCGGCGAATCGTTCGCTACAGAAAACTTTAGCACGCGATTTGCCTAACGGAAGCCCCAACCCAACCTAATATGGCACCATCTTTCGTCTGTCAAAATGGCCAAAAGCATACCTCTTTGTGTCTTCGATGCCCTTGTTTGTTCTGCTCCTCAGAGCGTTTTACTTCACTCTGTGTGGAATGGCACGTTTGGTTTTTTGATTTTCAACCTGAAGATATGAAAACCACCACAGCTCATCTCCCCCCGCGCTGAGTGCAACGATGGAGGGTTCAGGGTCGTCCGGCCGTCCCAAAAAGGACTATAGACCACGGATCAGAACGTGAGATTGTTCGCCCGGCGTCAGTTCTCCGGGAACGACTCCATTGCGAGCGGCAGATCGTTCCGTCGCCGCACCCCGTCGGTTGCCCATTCGTTCATACACTCCTGCCAGATACACTCGCACGCGCGGGTCGCCAGGGTTCCGTTCCCTTGCTTCATTCAAAGCCCGCAACGCCTTGCAAAGCATCTCCTCGCAAAAGCCTTCATCGCGATCGGGGGTCTTGTCCTGCTCCTGGACCAGAATCAGCAACCCGACTCCCCTGTGAAACAATTCCGCAAATGGATCATCCGTGCGCTCACCAATCTCCATGAGTCGCGTGTGCGCGTGGACGAGGTACTTGCGGACAGGCTCAGTCGCGGTTTGGGCTTTGGCCACGAATTGCTCGAAGTGAACTTTGGCCCTCGCGTCGCTCTTGATCTGAAGAAGCAGTTCCGCGAGCTGCAGCCGGAACATGGCCTGATCGGGATGTTGGCGAACATAGGTTTCGAGATGGCTCGCCGCGGCGATCTTATCCCCACGTTCCAGAGACTCATCTACAAGCGTCAGTGAATCGTCTGATTGATCGAGGTTGGCCCCTTCTCCAGTGGTCTCCACTAACGTGGTCTCGACGCGGACAGTTGGAACCGAGTTACCGACCTCAGTTTGAGGAGTTGGGGAAACGGTTTGAGTTGCAACATTTGGCGGAGTAGATGGTTCAGCTGAAACGAGAACGTCGGGGGTTGCCGGCGCAGGTTGCCGCCACGAGGCGCACCCGATGGTTCCAAAGGCCCCGAATACACCGAGGAGTAGCCAGCAATGCCGCATGATCGATCCCTCTGCACGGGTTACGCAGAATGGATCGGTGGCAATGAGCGAGCGGATTCACGCGACTGGGGAAAGTGAGTAAACCTGAGAGTGAAATTGGGTAAAGATATCGAGTTGTTCCGATTGCACCGGTAAGGGTGCGTCGGCCGGCAAACCCGATCGCGAAATTGAGTGGTTCTTTTGGGATTCCGAAGCCCCAGCGATTGTCCGGGGCTGGTATCGCAGCCGGTTGCGAGCGGCAGGACTTGGTTTCGCTGTAGGACGACCTTCCCAGGTCGTCACGACGGCCTGGGAAGGCCTTCCCAGGCCGTCCTACAGGTGTGCTTTTTCCTGCCGTTCGACTTAGCGGGGCCGTTCCACACCAGGCAAGGCGGTTGGTGGGATCGAGTCAGGGTTTTTGGGTTTGGGCGGGTTGCCGGGCAACTTATACTGTTTTATCACGCTCTCAGGCTTCCGGAGGTAGTTCAACCAGGCTTCTTCGAGCGCATCCACTGTTTCAAATCCGTATACCGTTTTCGCTGCGTTATCCCAGGATTCGATCGTGTTCTTCTCCATCCCCAGGTGTAGGAAAACGATGAACTGCTGCTGCCCATTCGTAACATTTTGAATCAGCCTCGTGGGAAAGGGATAGGGAATATCCTTCAAGACCACGGGGCCAACATTGACTTTCTGAGCAAGCAGGAACCGTGTGACCGAATACCCCTGAGCGTGGAGTACCACCATATCCCTTGGGTATTCCTTCATCAGGAACAGTGTCCGAAGCCGGATGCCCCGTCCTGCATTCAATAACTCGCGGCAAAGTCTATCGTGTTCTACCTGGGCCTTGGCCGACTCCGCCGCGCTGATCAATCCTTCATCGGCCCATCGACGGAGCATTATCCCAAAGTGTGAATAAATGGTGACACGCATTACCTGACCTGGCAACGCATTCGTCAGGCCATCAAGAAAATCGCCATTTAACTCGATTCGGCTCGTGGCGAGTGTAGGTGAACCGTCTTTTCGCGTGCCAAATGAAAGGATGCTTATCCCCGTCCCCGCTCCCATCGCCGTTGGGGCATATCGAATCTCGCACGGCTTATCCCACGTCGGGAGTTCTTTTCCAAGCCAGAGTTTTGCCAGTTCAGCGCGTTGATACTCGGCTTCCGCGGCAATCGCTCGCGCCATCGTGGCGGTCGGAGCATGCACCAGGAAGTTCGTTGAGCGGTGAGAATCGACGTCCGGTTTGAAGTCTCCCGACTCGATTAGAAGTTTATCTGGAGTGAAGGAATCTTTCGCTTCACCTTTCGCTCCCGGCTGTGGGAGCGGTAGATCGGGTTGCTCTTGCCCTGGCTTGTCCTGCGCCCACACCATGCCAAGCCCCACCAGAACGCATGCCGCGACCGGCACGAGAACCGCTGTTTTGAATGTGGTCATGCTTATCATCACTCCTTTTGCAATCGTTGCTGGTGCTGCTCGAACACCAAGCCCACCAGCGAGAAACTCGAACACCCCATCCGACGTTTGGCGCATCAATTCCGGCGGTACTGCCGATGTGGTCTGCATGTCGCTGACCAGAGCGGCAATCACTGCGGGCACAACTCCGCGGCGTTCCAGTCGCAGCCGAAGCAGAGCCTTTGCCCTTTCCAGTCTTCGACGGAGCGTCCGGAGGCTCCCGCCGAGTTCGGTCGCGGCCTGTTCCTGCGTTCGTCCCTCAACGAGACACAGCACAACCGGTGCCCGGAGGGTATCCGGCAATCGCGTCAGCTCTTCGTCGAGTGCTGCTGCCAGTTCCGGAATCATGAGGTGAGAATCGAGAGATGGTTGCGAAGGGTCTGCGATGTCGTCCTGGCTGTCGAGGGCTGCTCCCTGTTTCCTTCTCAACTGCTGCCGCATTTGACGAGCGACGCGACCAGCCACACCGATGAGCCAGCTCCCCACCGATGCAGCCTTTCGCACCGCCTTGGCCCGACATGCCAGCACGAGGAATACAGCCTGAAAGGCATCATCGGCCGCCGCGAGGCCAACAAGCCGCCGACAAACGCGCAGAACGGCCGGACCATGTCGACGAACGAGTTCCTCGAATGCCGCTTCATCTCTCTTCGCGACAAATTGAACGAGAAGATCGGCATCCGTTGATTCCGGAGCAGCGAGAGCGATCAGTTTGAAAGTGGGTATTCGCATCCATGAACCCCAGCGGAACGATCGAGAGCGGTCGTCACTGGAGTAGTGTGGTCTCGCAGCGAGAAGTGGCCAATTTTTTTCTGGGAGAGATGCCTACTCTTCATCGAATGGCAACTGCTCGTGTTGGGCAGCAAGAACTACTGCAATCACAAGCGGTACAAGAACAAGCACAGCCCGTATCAGGCGAAAATACCAGCCGTTCTTCCGCGAGAGGAAGGGGATGAGGAACGGCGCGAGGGCAAGAGGGGCCAAAGCGACCAGCCAATAACTTGCGGCGGGGACTTCGGTGGTGGGGAGTGACGGTCGGCTCGCAAGTATCAAACCCGGCAGAAATGCCACTCCAGCGGGAATTGCCCCACTCACATCGGCTTTCGACACACGTGCGGCGATTGCGATTCCGAACATTGCGGAACCAACGCTCACCGCAATTTCCATGAATCTTGCCGAGTGAGAAAACAGCAAAACCACCCCGGCAGCGTAAAGGCTCATCGCCAGATACACGGCTATCTCACCCCCCTCACGAACCCGCGCCAGAACATCCAGAATGAACCAAATCAGGAGCATGGTCGCGACGAGCGTGAATCGCGGCCACTGTGATTCATTGGCATCCTTTTCGGAAACAAGCCAGCCGCTGACCACAAACACCGCGGAGATTCGCGGGAGCCAGACCAGGAGATTTGCTCCCCACCATAAGCGCAGTGAAGGCGAGCCACGCTCGGCGAGCGTAGCGCTCGGCAATCGTCTTTCGTGTAAGTACCAGAAGGCCAAAAGTCCGCACCATCGA
>DASZJS010000413.1:0-3245 GCA_035947935.1 Gemmata sp.
GCATTCGCTCGGAGTCGGCGGATTTTGAGACGGACTCCCTCGGTGGCGAAGAACACTTGTTCAACGGTGGCGTGGGTGGCTCGCTCGAAGAAGTCGTGGCCTTCGTCCGGGCGTTGTCTGAGTCGCTGTCCCGGTCGGGGATCGAACATTCCTTCGAGGTCTACAACGACCAGCAACTCGTTCGGCGAATACTGGGGTAGAGAAAGGCACCGAAGGTTGTCAGCCCTCGCCGCCCAATGACCACAGCAACTTGATGATCTGCTGCGGATGCTGCCAGGGTTTGTTCGGCGGTTGTAACCTCTGACGAGTTAGATGGGCGGCAACCGAAGCGGGTGCTGGTCAAGCTGATTGGGGAATAGGGTTGATGTACTGGAGGTGTGTCCCATACGAGGGAGGCGACATGGCTAAGAAGCAATTTCGTCTGCGAGCCGATCAAATCAAGCAACTCGTTCCGACTGCCGGCTGCTTTGCGACAGACACGATCACGGTCGATGGCCGCAAGGTTGGTTACATGTATCGAGAGGAGCCGGATTTTGATGGAGATAGCGGCTGGCGGTTCCTGGCAGGTGATGAATCGCAAGAATATCTCGATGACGAACAAAACCTGCATATCGAAGTGTACGATGTAAACACAATTGCCAACTACGATCCGGAAATCATTCCCTTCCTCGAAGCCCCAATCGGGTCATCGTTCGAGAGGGATGCCGATTCCGGCGAGTTTGTCGAAGTCGAGGATGAGTGAGAACCAGCCGGTCTGAAACTGCCAGGAAGTTTGCCTCCTGGTTAGCCATCGCCGCCTGAAGGATCGTAACGACTTGATGATTTGCAGCATGTGCTTGTCAACACCATCGGGGAATTCAGGACCAGGACATGAAGACTCGACGACTCAACGAAAACGAGTTCAAGGCAACGATGACCCTCAAAATGCAAGACATCACCGCGCGTGCCACCGATGCTCTCGATATCTGGCCTTACGTCGATTCGGTTCCCTTTCCTGATCTGGAGGGGCACTCGATCTATGATGGCTTCGTGGAATCGGTCTACCGTAGCGGTGATGGCCGCTTCGATCATGTCCTTGTCGTGACGAGGACGAAGAACATGTATCTTGTGGTTGTCGTTGAGGTGGCCCGTGACTCAATCTACGGGCATCGGCTGCTTGACCTGAATCGTGAGTACGGGCTGGGGTGAAGGACACGTCAAAAGCGATTGTCGGCACCCCTATGGATCACTTGAACGCATCCGGTGAGCGGATGTGTTCTGGTCGGAAGCCCATGCCGATCAGTCGGGCGGGGATTCGCCGCAGAATCGGAAATCGCCGGAAGAGATAAAGCGGCCACGGTGGAGAAATCCGCCCCCGACTCGCGAGCACACTAGTAATCACATTGTTCTGAACAATCACCTGGAGCTTCTGCGTCATGCGGGTGGGGAACATCCGTCGCTGCTGAACGTGGCGGAGGTGTTGGAGCGTGGTTTTGCTGGCCTTCAGGGATGCCGCCAGAATGTTCGCTGTGGCAACGGCATCCTGAATGGCCAGATTGATCCCCACGCCACCCACCGGCGACATCGTGTGAGCCGCATCCCCGATACACAGCAATCCCGGCCGGAACCACTTCTGAAGTCGGTCCACACCAACCGTGAGTAACTTCACATCATCCCAGCTGCGGAGTTCCGAGACACGATCGGCCAGGGTCGGATCGATTGACACGATCTGAGCGCGGAACGCCTCAATGCCCAGGCTCCGGATCGTTTCGTATCCACCCTTCGGAATAACGAACCCGCACTGCCAGTAGTCCCCGCGGAACAACATGATCAGGATTCGCCCATTGTCAATGCGGCCAAGTGCGATGTGGGGGTCCGTGTCGCGCCGGGATAGGCGCATCCAGAGCACATCCATCGGGGCTCCGAGGTTCTGCACCACCATTCCCGCCTTCGCCCGGACTGTCGAACGCCGCCCGTCCGCGCCCACGGTCAGGGCCGCGCGAACCTCCAAGGGGCCGTTTGGGGTGGTTGCGTGCACCCCAACGACTCGGTCACTCTCCTCCATCAAGTCCGTTGCCTCTGCCTGCATTCGCAAGTGAAACGTGGGATAGTGCCGGGCGCGATCGGCAACGAAGTTGAGAAAATCCCACTGGGGCATGAACGCGATGAACTGGCATTTGGTCGGCAGATGAGAGAAGTTGGCCAGCGGGAACTCGATCCCGCCCACAACTCCACTGAGCTGCTGGACCTGCTGATGCGGCCGAGTGAGGAAGTCTTCGAGCAAGCCAAGCTCGTGGAAGATTTCCAGAGTTGAGGGGTGAATTGTATCGCCGCGGAAATCGCGTAAGAAGTCGCCGTGCTTTTCCAGAACAACCACATCGACGCCAGCCCGGGCAAGGAGAAACCCCAGAACCATTCCAGCCGGCCCGCCTCCAACAACGCAACACTGAGTCTGAATCACTTCGGGAATCGGGTCGCTGGGCATGGGGAATCTTTCGAGACAACTTGGAACCCAAGACGCAGTCCGTGCGGCTCAGTGGGGTTTCGTTTTGTCGGGTGTCGCGCCTGGGGGCAAGGCGATATCGCCCGGAACGAGGGTTGGGGTGTTCGTCCATTCCGATGATGTGGAGTTGGATGGGTCATCGGCCGGAACACCGGCCAGGACATCGCGGAGGGATTGCCAGGTTCTTCCATCCCGCGATACATCGGTGTTGAGTGTGATAGTTTTCCCCCGAATCAGTTTCTCAAACTGAACGGTAGTGAATGGGCCGTGTGGGCGGCCATCGAGACGGTAATACCACTGCTCAACGGGCATCTTCGCGACTCCCGCCTGATAGGACGATGGGGAGAATGATGCAGTGTACCGCGCTGAATTATGGTTGGAAGGGTTAAGGTTGGAAGTTGTGGTTTCTTGGCGAGCCGGGAGCGTCAGCGACCGGAGGCCACACGCAACATTCGCGGTATCCGGATTACGAAAGGCGTCGGGTATTGTGTAGCCTCCAGTCGCTGACGCTCCTGGCTCGCCAAGCCAAGAACTTCCTACTTCCGCACGGCCCGGGCACCAACTGCCAATCCTGCCGCAGTCGGCTTCTGAGGTGTTGCGGTTGTGTTGACAGGACAGATCAGATTGTAGAGCCATCCACCTTGTCGGGGACTCAGAAGTTTCGCCACCAGGGCCGTCCACCCCGTTTGATGGCTTGCACCCAGCCCCATTCCCGTGTCTCCGTGGAAGTATTCGTGGAACTGCAAGTAGTCGCGGAAGTGAG
>DASZJS010000414.1:0-4575 GCA_035947935.1 Gemmata sp.
GACGATTATGTCTGGGGCACTCTGGTGAAGACTTATTCGTTCGATGAGAAGGCAAAGAAGGTCATCGACTCGGACCCCAATGTGAAATGTCTACCCGGAGACATTTTGCAATTCCACGAGGTGAAAACCGCTAACGGGTCCCAGTATCCGCACCACACTGCCATCGTGCGAACGGTGGATGAGGCCGGAAACCCTGCGGAAGTGTATCAACAGAATATCAAGCTACCGAAAGGGGGCGATGCCAGGGTGGTTCAAAAGTCTGGGCTCCAGACCCTGAAGATGACAACTGGCCAACTCATGGTTTACCGGGCCGACAAGCCAACCAATCCGTTCCAGATGCAGGTTTCATGGACCAACAATTCCAACTCCGACTCGATCGAGTTTACGTTTGGCGGGAAGAAGCGTAAGATCGGCGGTCCCAATACTGGAGATGGATACAAAATCGCTTGGGGCGGCAAGGGGGTGGACAGCATTGCATTGGGCAGAACAATATATCCGCTGACAACCCGGAAGGCTTACGAGTTTTATACGACACCCGAAGGACAGGTCGCCTTGCGAGAGATCAAGTGAAGAAGAACTGGCGAACATATAGTTAACGCGGGCAACTCTGATACAAGCCCGAAGCCAGCGAGGGAAAAGTTGTCCCTCGCTGGAGATTTTCGAAGTTCCGCTTTTTAAGGTTGTAATCCGAAAAACCCGATACAAGCCCGAAGCGCCAGCGAGGGACAGCTTTTCCCTCGCTGGCGCTTCGGGCTTGTAAAGAAGGTGCTTCCGCACCTCGGTATTAGCTGATGATCTTTGGGCTTGAAAAAAACGCAACTTCAAAACTGGCGCTTCGGGCTTGTGTCAGAACAAACCCCGCGAAGTATAGTTCCCGCTCACCTCAGGGTTGCTTGAACAGGACGCCGCCTTTCATCACGAGCTTCACTTTTCGCAAAACCTTGATATCGCTGGTTGGGTCGCCTTCAACTGCGATAAGGTCGGCCAGCAGCCCGGATTTCACCATGCCAATCTTCTCCTCCATGTGGAGTGACTTCGCAGCAATGCTCGTTGCCGCCTTCAAAGCCTGCACGGGCGTCATCCCGTATTCGACGAGCATTTCCAGTTCTTTTGCGCCGGAACCGTGGGCAAAAACGCCGATGTCGCTCCCGTTCACGATGGTCACGCCAGCCTCCCTTGCAACCTTGAAGCTTTGTCTCTTTGTCACCATAGTCCTTGGCTCGGGCTTACCGGGTTGCCAGCCGTTGAAGTATCGCGCGTAGGCTTCCATTGCAGCAAGCGTCGGGCAATAACTCACGTTGTTCTTCGCCATCAGCCGGAACACTTCGATATCGCCATTGTCGCCATGTTCGATGGTCTCAACTCCAGCTAGCGCCGCTCGCTTCATGCCTTCCTGAGATTGAGCATGAGCACAGACAGGAACCCCGGCATCGCGGGCAGTCCGGACGATCAACTCCAGTTCTTCGAGTGAGAACGTCGGTCTGGGTTTGCCATCCGGACCGTGTGGAAGGTCGGCGTACACCTTGATCCAGTCCGCTCCCGCGCGAATCTGTTCGCGGACTACAGTGCGGAGCTTATCCCCATCGGCCTCATCCGCACCCTGGGGAATACGCCACTCCGGTGCGAATCCCCGCGGAGCATAAGTTCCTGTCGCAACGATTGCCTTTGTGGTGACCAGTAACCGCGGACCGGGGACGATTCCTTTCTGGATCGCAGTCTTGATCCCAACATCCGCATATCCCGCTCCTTCAGTTCCGAGATCGCGGAGAGTAGTGAAGCCACTCATCAGGTTGGTTTTGGCGTGTACCGTGGCCCGACAGATTCGCTCGGCCACAGGCTCCTTAAGGACTTGATCGTTCCAAGATGTCTGATCGTAGGGATAGAGAAGCAAGTGGGAATGGGCATCGATGAGACCTGGCATGAGAGTCATGCCAGGAAGAACGATCACCTGTGTACTCTTTGGCACTTCGACTGTATCGGCGGGTCCTGCCGCTGCAATCTTCTCGCCTTTGACCAGCACCACCCAGCCATCATGCGGAGTGCCCGTGGCACCATCGAAAACATGATCGGGTTTAAGGAGAGTAGGCGGTGAAGACTGGGCGAAAAGAGATGCTGGGAACAGAAGCAGAATTGTGGAGAACATTCCAGAACGAACTCGATTCATGATTCGCCCTCATCTCCTGTAATTCGACGGTGCGTTCTTCACTCTCCAAGAGCGGCCCAATCTACCCGATCCTTGTCCACAAACGGCAACTCGACGGGTAATGCTTCGAGGTATTTTGGTGCTGCTCCAGTATTGAACACAACAACCCGCTCATCCGACTTCACTTCACCGCTTGCGACCATGTTTTGGAGGATGTCGAAGCACACAGCCGTTTCTGGGCAGATACTGATTCCTTCGGCAGAACTTGCTCGTCGCATCCATTCGCCAATTTGCGATTCGGAACCCATCGCCGCCTTCCCACCGCTTGCCCGAATCGCATCCAGGATCATGAAGTCGCCAACAGCAACCGGTACACGCAAGCCGCTGGCCACGGTTTTCGCGTTCGGGAATAACTCCGCGAACCGCTCACCTTTCTCAAACGCCCGCACAATCGGAGCGCACCCCTCGGCCTGGCAGGAGATCAGTCTCGGGAAGCGTATGTTGTCGCGGAGCCAGCCCAATTCTGCGAGTTCGTGAAACGCTTTCCACATGCCGATTAGTCCGGTACCGCCGCCTGTTGGGTAGAAGATCACGTCGGGCAACGTCCAATTCATTTGCTCGGCAATTTCTAACCCCATCGTCTTCTTCCCCTCGAGACGATAGGGCTCCTTCAGCGTCGAGAGATCGAACCAGCCCATCCGCTCCGCGCCATCCTTCACGATCTTGCCACAGTCGTTGATGAGCCCGTTGACCCGGAATGCCTTCGCTCCATAAAGATGCACCTCAAACTGGTTCACGATAGGTGTGTCCTGCGGCATGAACACGAAGCACTCAAGCCCTGCCCTTGCAGCGTAAGCCGCGGCAGCTCCGCCTGCGTTTCCGGCTGTGGGAAGAGCCACACGCTTCACCCCGAGCCACTTCGCCA
This sequence comes from Gemmata sp., assembly GCA_035947935.1. Lineage (GTDB taxonomy): Bacteria > Planctomycetota > Planctomycetia > Gemmatales > Gemmataceae > Gemmata. The sequence goes on from DASZJS010000414.1 coordinate 3,069, forward strand.
GGCTCACAGCTGCGGCCATGCCACGACTTTTGAAGCTGCCGGTCGGTAACTGCGATTCGTCTTTTACAAACAACTGAGAAAGCCCGAGTTGCTCTCCCAGTCGTGGGCAGGGCAACAGCGGCGTCATCCCCTCGCCCAACGTCACGGGTTCCACATCGGATGGTAACGGAAGAAGTTCGCGATACCGCCAGAGATTGGGTGGACGTTTGGCAATTTCGGCCGGGGTAACGGCATCCCGGATCTGGTCCAGGTGATACCGTACCCAAATCGGACGGCCGTTGTGCATGTTCGCCAGTTTCCCGAACGGCAGGACCGTCCCGTCGATGGCGGCTTCCAGGTGTGAAACGAAGTGCGACATGGCGGTAGCATACAGAACGGGGAAGCGTTTTTCGTCATTCGTCCTTTGTCCTTGATCCTTTGGGAAAACCAAGACGATGATCTCACGAACCGATTTTCTACAACTAGCTTCTGGGTAGGTGTTTCTGACTATCGATCCGACATGGATGGAAATCTTGATCTATATTACCCTTGGTGTCTTTCACGCGATGCAATCATAATCTTACATGGGTTTGGTTCGACCATGCCCCGCCCTCCCCGATCCTCGAGTGAACTGATCGACTTGATCAGGAAGAGCGGGATCGTTTCGCCTGAAAAGCTCGCTCCTGTCTCCGATCTCCCGCTTCCGGATGAACCGCAGAAAGCTGCCGCGTGCCTTGTCGCACAGGGCATCGTGACGGCGTTCCAGGCCGCACAATTACTAGCAGGCCGACACAAGGGGTTTCGGATCGGGTCTTATACGATTCTCGATCTGCTTGGCCGCGGCGGCATGGGGGCGGTTTATCTTGCGGAGCATGTGGCGCTTCACCGAAAAGTGGCCATCAAGATTCTCATTCCCGGAAAAAACGACGACCAGAAGCTGGCGTTGGAGCGATTCCAGCGCGAAGCGCGGTCGGTCGCAGCTCTGGATCATCCCAACATCGTTCGCATCTTTGATGTCGCGTCTCACAACAGAGTGCCATATCTGGTGATGGAATTCGTAGAAGGTGAGACTCTCCAGCACACGATTGACCGCAATGGTCCCTTTCCCTACCCCACGGCGACAGAATACGTCGCTCAGGCTGCATCCGGCCTCCAACACGCTCACGAAAAGGGGTTTGTCCATCGGGACATCAAGCCCGGTAACTTGATTCGAGACAAGACCGACACGATCAAGATACTGGACATGGGCTTGGCGCGATCGGCCAGTGCATCGGATATGCTTACCGCACAACTGGATAACGGGGCGGTGCTTGGTACTGCTGACTTCATTGCACCCGAACAAGCGATCAACAGCCCATCCGTGGATATTCGGGCGGACATTTACTCGCTTGGGGCAACACTATTCTCGTTAATTGTTGGCAAACCGCCTTTTGATGGAAACACTACCCAAAAATTACTCCAACACCAACTCCGCAGCGCCCCTTCGCTTGGTTCTGTCGATGCCGCACTCCCGATCGGTCTATCGCAG
>DASZJS010000415.1:0-6653 GCA_035947935.1 Gemmata sp.
CGTGGTTTTTAGGCGAGCCGGGAGCGTCAGCGACCGGAGGCTACAAAACCCAACTACCTTATGCAGAGTTCACCCAACCTTTACCCTTCTTCTAATCACTCGATGCGCCAGCGACCCACTCCCTGAAATAAAATCGTCTGATTGAGCAGTCGGGGGTTAACGGGTTCCGTGGTATCTTCCACAAACACCTTCACGCGCTTGCTGACGACCATGTGTCTGTCGAGTTGCCACAAGGGGATAAACGGAAGGCTGTCGTTGAAGAGTTTGGAAACCGCGACAGACTGCGGTACAAGTTCCCCTGCGAAATCTCGATAGTTGCGGAGTTTGGTCAATGCCCGCCCGAGTTCTTCGTCCGCTCCATCCGGGCTTGTGTTCCGGAGCATGAACCCAAACCAGTTTCGCCCACCCCTCTCCCCTGCCGTTGGATCGAGTGCGGCACCGAGGGTGTATGGATACCAGTCATCCGGATAGTCGAACGGAACGTAGGCCAGGTCGAACGTATGCTGATCCTGTACCTGCACCAGCAATTCCGCGAGCGGGACTTTCACGAGGTTAATTGTCAGTTTCCGCGAGCCCGCCGGCTCGTTTTTGAAGATCCCTTCGACCTGTTTCTTGATCTCAACACAGGCGTTCTCGGCCTGAGAGTCATTGTCGGGGTATGCCAGTTCGATGGTGGTTTTGGCTCCCTGGTCGGCCAGATATCCGTTCCGAGAGTTCAATCGCACCATCGCGAGATTCAGATCCATCAGCGGAACAGGAATAACCGGTCCTCTCGCTGACGGCCACGATCCAGGCGGGAAAGGGCCGGTCATCGGCCGGTGAACGTCCGGTTTCCCCGCACGGAACTCTCTGCGAAGGATGTCTTCCCGGTCGATCGCAAGCGAGATGCCCTGTCGCAGTTGCTTACTCTGCAAGTATGGCCGACGAAGATTTACTGCCAGAATGTGAACGCGACGATTGACCGCGGCGGTGACCACATCAACCTTGTTCTTGATGTCGGAATTCGCGCCGATGTACTTCTCGATTTCGGAAGTGGGGATATCGGGAAGGAAGTGGAGTTTTCCCTCCTGGAATGCCTTGATAGGATCGATCTTGTTCACTTCGATCAGCCGTATCTCGCGGAGACGCGGAAGGCCTGCTCGATCACTGTAGCGGCCATAGGCAGGGTTATTTGCGAACACCATTTCCCGCGCGGCATTGCTCCCGTCTGGTCGGGGGTTCGAGAGAAGCGTAAATGGCCCGGTCCCGAATGGAATTTCCGCGAAGCGGCCATCATCGATGGCACGTCCGTTTGCAAGCATCCAGCGGGCGGGGAGGAGTTTGAAGGTGAGCGCAGCGCGGGGGTCTGGTGGAGTAAGCCCAAAGGCAACCCGGACGGTTCCAACGTCTGTGGGGATTGGCGGGTCGGCAGCGAGCCAGGTCAGCGGATAAGCGGCCCAGGTGTGAGGGCGCGAACGCAGGAGGTTCACGGTTTCGACAACATCTTGACTCTTAACATCTTGACTTTTAACATCGTCATTCGTGAAGACTGGTTGCCCCTGAGCATCTCGCTCAATCCGAAGAGAAAACTCGCGTCCCCCGGGCACCGAGACGGGCATCGTCAATGCGGCACCCGGGCGATAACGCACAGCGCCGCTCTCGTCCGGCACTTCTTCCAACAACCCCTCAAAGAGAAGTTCAACCGCCTGCTTCTCGCTGTCCAGTCGAGCTGTCACAGGAGACATGTTCTGAGGGTATTGCCGGACGCCAACGTAAAGGATTGGGTAGTCGATCTGAAGTTTCCGCTGCATCTCGCGGATGCCATCGAGATCGGGATCGAGAGCCTCAGCACGCACCAATTCATCCCGGGCCGTTCGCTTATCGCCAACCGCAAACTTTTCCTTGGACCGGTTGAGCGCCTTGAGGGCGAGTTCGCGGATTTGCGTACGAATCTTGCGAGCAGGCTCGCCCCCAGCGGTTGGGAATGTTCTCTCAAGTTCGTCGATTAATTTTCGTGCAGCAATGCAATCCTGGTCGCTCCCGGACTTGAACAGTCGCTCTGCCTCAGCCACCTGCACGCCAGCAACCGCTTGAACCACTTCAGCGTCTTTCGGGTAGGTGGAAATGAGCCGGCTGCTCAGTTCCCGCAACCGGATCGGGTCGTTCGCAGTAACCAGCGTTCGGAGTAACTCCAGTTGCACGACCTTCAGTTTCACAGCTACAGAATCGCGTACCTCGTCCCATCCTTTCCCACGTCGAAGATTCAGCGGACCACGATCCCCACTTCGGGCAACTCGGGAGTAATCGTGAAATCTCAAAGCAGCAGACAACAATTTCTCGGCAGCCGCAAGCTGATCGGCACTCGTCAATCCCTCCATCGGCTGCTTTTGGAGCTTCTCCGCCTCGCCTTGAATCAGCGACTCGAAGTACTCGACATTCCTGACATCGGAGACCTTGGCAGCGCGAACATCTTTCGGTTTACCCGCATTGTCCAGCGGCGTCACTTGCACCGCATCATGTCCAGCCCATTCGGATTTGCGATAGGGGATCGGTTTGACGCGGGTAGCCCCGCTGCCTTCCGTGATGCGATCGAACGGAATGATGTACCTGGTGAAAAGATCTTTCAAGGCAGCAGTGCGCGCTTCATCCGCAGCCCGGGCGAGTTCCTCCAGACGCACGTCTGGAAAAGTCCCGGTGGGGTTTTCAGTCACCTTTTTGGTCATCGGGGGAGGGTCATCATCGACCACGACATTCTTTTTGACAGTCTTTCCCTTGGTGTCTTCTTCCTCTTTCGGCGGCTGTCCAGCAAAGCCAAAGAGCCCCGCCGAACCCAGAAAGACGACGAGAGCCAGGAACCGCGACAGGGGCCACCGACCGCACACGAGTTGAGACATGGTAAGAAAATCCTCTCCCAGCGCGAAACTGTTCAAGTGCGAATGTGTTGATGATAACAGGTTGCTACGCGCGTGTCAGCAGTTGGTGTTGGGAAGGGAAAGAGTTCGGTGATTTCGAGAAGCAACTCCTTGACCCGTATCAGGCTACTTAGTTGAATACTCGCGTTCTGCAGACTACCATCTAGTTTATTGCGATTCGTCTGGCAGTGGGCTGTTGAGGACTATTTGGCTCAGTCGGTCAGTTCTCCTATCCGCCAACGGAGTCTCCTCCAATGCGAAAGTTGCTTCTTGCCTTGATTTGCGTGTTTGGAATGACTGGCCTTGTCCTCGCTACCGAGGTCGTCCTGGTCAAGCACGATGGCGACAAGAAGGAAGTGACCGTGAAGGAAGGCGAGAAGGAAGTCGTTTACAAGTACACCGACAAAACCAAGGTGTCGTTCATAGACAAGAGCGGGAACGCCCAGGAAGGAACTCTGGAAGCCGCCATCAAGGTTCTCAGCAACGAGAAGCTCATCGGTAAGAAGTTCGAGGTTGTGACCGAAAAGGATACGATCACCGAATTGAAGCTCAAAGGCCGGAAGGGTAAATAACAAACTAAGCTGTGAGTGTGAGATCCACCCCGTCGGTGATGTTCCGGGGTGGTCCGCACTATTCATCCACCTTCCAATTCCACCACTGCTCCAGCAACCACGCCCAATCGCCTCGCGGCATTCCCATTCACTTCCGCAATCTCAAAATATCCATCGCTACTGAAGAGACACACCAGTTCCCCCGGCGTGGCATCGGAGTAGGTCCGCACCCAGCGGAGAATCTCTCCAGGTACGCCAGCTACCGACACTTTCACTGGTAGAAGTTTGAGTTTGCAAGCGGGTATGTTGGTAATCAGATTGCCAAAATCATCGACGAATTGCACTTCACCCTGCCAGCGCTTCCCAAATGTTACCGCGGAGTGCGTCGGCAGTTCAATCGGCTCCCGGAGCTCCGGGCCGAGGACAATTGGATCGATTCCCAGACTCAGATGCGCTGCAACGGGAGCAAAAATATCGCGGCCATGAAATGTGTTTTAAACGCGAGACCGCCAGTAGCGCTGATCGGCAAGTTGCCTCACGACTACGGGTTTGCTGGCCTTCTGGATGACCACCGTAAAGATGCCGTTATCTGGACCCACAAGCTGCTGAGCGCCGGCTTTCACATAGAGCGCAGATCGCTCGGAACCGACCCCCGGATCGACAACGCAAACGTGAATGGTGTCGGGTGGAAAATATGGAACGGCCGTAGCGAGAAAATAATTGGCGTGTCGAAGGTCATGAGGGCGGATCGAGTGCGTCAGGTCCAGGATGGCCGCCGCGGGGTTAATCGAGAGGATGACCCCCTTCATCGCCGCGACGTAGGGGGACATGGTCCCGAAATCGGTGGTCAGGGTAATAATCGGCGGCGAGTTCGCCATGTTGCAACCCTGCGGGTTGATGGCAGATCGGATGACTGAATCAAACGCAGGTCGGGGGCTTACAGATCGCCGCCACTCCCACGTTTCGACCACCACGGAAGAAAAAGACCACCATCGACGTGAAGAATGGTACCGGTAATGTAATCCGAACCCGGTTCAGCCAGAAAAAGGATTGCCCGGGCAATCTCATCCGCTGAGGCTAATCGACCCCACGGCAAGCCACCGGCCGCTTTTGCGATCGCTTCGTCCGTGAAGAATTTTCGCTCACCAGGTGTGTCGGTCCAGCCTGGATAGACGCAGTTCACGCGGATTTTGTGCGGCAATAACTCCGTGGCTGCTGTTCGCATCATCTGATCGAGTGCAGCCTTCGCCATGTTGTAAGCCATACAGTGCGGGAACGCAATCTGGCCATGTGGAGAACTGACGATCACCGCACTGCCGCCTTGCTGTTGCTCGATCATCCGCGCGCAGGTCGCTCGAAGCCCATAGTAGGCTCCCCACATGCTCACATCAATAGTCTTGCGAAATCCAGCCATATCGGCAGAGGTGAACGGCTCGCGTTCGCTGAACGCAGCGGATGAGACAAACACATCCACACGACCGAGTTTCCGCGCCAGATCGGCGACCATGCGATCGACTGCTGCCTGATCGGATACATCCACCCGGTAGAGAAGAGCCTGACGACCCAGCGCATGAATCTCGGATGCCGCGGTCTCCGCACCCTCGGGCATGGTGAGGTAATTGAGGGCCACATCAGCCCCAGCGGTCGCCAACTTGATCGCCACAGCGCGACCAATCCCTGATGATGCCCCAGTTACGAGCGCCACCTTACCGACCAGCGGACCAGACATTTCTTCACCCTTTCGTCCTTCGTTCTGATTCGTTCTTATTATGCGTCCTTCGTCCCTTGTCCCTTCGTAAAGAGTACTGAGCGAAACGCGGGTTGGATTATCCGAAAGACGAGGGACGGAGGACGAAAAACGAAAACAGACCGAGCCCCAGGTACCCATCACCTGAGGCTCGGTCATCTTGTAGCGCGGGTGGGCGGATTGTCAACGTCCTCGCCGACCTCCCTGATGACCGGGCTGGCCTGGCTTCTTGGGTTTCTCGAGACCTGCCTTCTCCATCAGCGACTGACCGAACACATCCTCTTCCTCGGAGAAGACATCTTCAAACGTACTCCCAACGGGCAACTGATATTGGATCGTGTACTTGTGGTTGGCAACGCTAATTTCATCTCCAGGACGTAGTGGGCGTCGCAGGGTCTTCTCCCCATTCACTTTGACTCCGTTCGTGCTGCCGAGATCGCGGAGGTGCCATACCCCGTTTTTCAGCGTTAATTCACAGTGGGAACCAGAGATGTTCTGGAAATTCAAACAGATGTCGCATGTCTTCCGCCGTCCGATTGTCATCACCTCAGAAATCAGCGGAATAGCATCCCCACCCCCGATAGGGACCAACTCACCGAATTGCCCTTCACTCATAACAATTGCCCTCGCCCGAATTTGGGCTGATGAATGGATAAGAAGGCGATCACGTCTACCTTTAATCAATCGTAACGTGTTCCGCGCCCAGTTCCAATTTAACTCACAGTTTTCCCCCGCGCATGACTATTCCCAATCTGTGAAAGAATGAGTCCTACGTGGGATAAACGACTGCCCCCGTGCAAACCGGACAGTCCGGCTTGCACGGGGGCAGTGAAATGTGAGGTTTCCAAGCTTATGGGCGCGGCGGGGGGCCACCCGGGATAGGGGCATACCCATACCCATAGGCTGGTCCGGGGAAATAGGGATTCACCGGAAAGTTGCCTGAAGTTGGGGGACCGTAAAACGCACCGGTGACCGGTGCGGGAGTCAGGAAGTGGCCATCATACGGCCAGTACAAGTACCAGGGAGCAGCTTGGTACATGGGGAGCGGCTTCTGGCCGTGGCCAGTGAAGGCCCCGAACGTGTAATACTTCGGGTAAGGAAGCTGGTTGCAAAACAGTCCGTTGCAAGGTGCACCATCGGCAGCAGCATTGGTCGCTGTTGCGGCCAGTGCTGCCGATGCGATAACGGCAATCAACAGGGAGCGGGTATTCATCATCTCGGCAACTCCTTCTGAGGTGTCCCGGGGTTTCCATCCCGGTCTGGGGTTTTGGGGTTGGGTCAGCGGCTTCACTACTCAGGACCGTAAAGATCTCGTTCAGCGTGATGTCGACGGTCCCGACAATAACTGTCACCCAAATGCTAACTCGATTGAATCATGCTGAATGTGGGTGCAACATCGGAAAGCGAACACTACTTCGCAACCCCACCAGCGGGAACTGCGGTCAGATCGAGCGTCGGTAATCC
>DASZJS010000416.1:0-5998 GCA_035947935.1 Gemmata sp.
ATTCCCCCAGTTTGCAATGGCTAAGGCACCGGGTCCGGCGACCTTCAGATTCCTGGCGAACGTCACCACCGTTCACGACCGCAATGCAGGCCCAGATGTGGTATGAGTGGCGATTGCGTGGCCGTGGTTACATGCTATCAGTCATCGCCATTCTGGTCTTGCTCATGGGTATCGGACTGTTTCTGAGTAACCGCGATAGCCGTTCCGATTTCGGTCTGATTTTCCTTATGATTCCCCCTCTGATCGCTGGTTTTGGGGGGCCGCAAATAGGTTCCCTTGGCGACTCAATCCGCTCAACCGCCATGACGACGTTCGCTGCCACCCGGCCGCTGGATGAAGTCGCCCTGGTTTCCGCCAAACTGCGCACAATCACATGGACGGCAGCGATCACCTGGGCGATCGTCCTGGCCATAACAACAATTTGGTTCGCTGCTACCGGTGGGTTCGAGCGGCTGGAGTTGTTGTGGGAAGGCGCTGTGAGGAAAAACGGTTCAGCCCATGCGACAGGCTTCTGCGTGCTTCTCGCGGTGGGATTGGTTCTGGGCACATGGCGGGCGCTGGTGGCCAACCTCTGGGTCGGGCTATCCGGGCGGATCTGGTTGGTGCCTGTGCTCGCGATACTCATTTCGTCTGTCACGTTCCAAGTTCTGTTCGAGTGGATGCGCTCGAACGGCGACGAGGCCCGGCGCGATCTACTTCTGGTATGGCTCCAGCGAATTGTCGGCGCGGCAGTTGTGCTGAAGTTCTTCCTCACCGCACTGGCACTGCATGTGTTGCATCGCCGCGGGCAGTTGGGTACTGGTGCAACTTTAACATTCGTGGGTATTTGGGTCTTTGTGGCCGCGGCCCTCTTCTCTGTGTTCTGGTGGTTCGTCCCATCGACTCTCATTTCCCTCCAAAACCTTGCCCTCGGCATTGTGTTGTTGCTGCCGTTGGGCAGATTGTCGGTCGCGCCACTGGCTTTGGCGTGGAATCGGCACCGCTGAAAGGACGCTCAAAAGCTCAGGCCATGTGCGATGACAGTCTCGTTTTGGTGGATATAAACAGAATGTCGCCCGCCCGTGCCGTGAGACTGTATGAATCCAAACAACGCAGCCTCCTCTCCAACACCTCCAGTGGTACCATCTTCCGACGGGACGCCTCCGCAACCGACGAGCCCGCCAACTCCGACAACGTCAACGGTCGGTCCGCCCACGGGCCATCGCCTTAGGCGATGGGTGATTCTCGCTGCGGTTCTCGCTGGCCTGGGGACTGGTGTCGTTTTCGCCATTCCCATTGCCAAGACCGCCTTGAACACCATCTCGACCGATGATGCCTACGTGAACGGACACGTCACGTTCGTTGCTCCCCGCGTGAGCGGGCAGATCAAACAGGTACTCGTCGATGACAACTGGCGAGTCAAGACAGGTCAGTTGCTCGTTGAACTGGATCCGGAGCCATATCAAAAGATCGTTGACATCAAGCAGGCGAATGTGGATTCCGCCGAGGCTGATCTGGTTGCTGCCGAAGCTCAGGTTCGCGGCTTGTTTGCCCAGCTCCGAAGCCAGAGATGGAAACTTGAGGCAACGGTGGAATCCGTCGATAATCAGATCGCTCTCTTGAGCGCCCGTGTTGCCACTCTTGGGAGTAAAAAAGCAACCCTGGAACGAGCGAAAGCAGACCTTGGCCGCGCCAAGGATGCTTTCGCCAGAAACGCAAGTTCAAAGGCAGACCTGGATCAAGCAAATGAAGCGCTCAAAGTCGCGGAGGCTCTTGTCGAGCAGACGCTTCAAGAAGTGTACGAAACCCGGGTAACGCTTGGTCTGCCTCCTCAGCCAAAGAATGGCAATCTAACGGAAGTTCCCCCGAAGCTGAATCAAACCTTTTCAACAGTCCGTCAAGCACTCGCTGATGTCGCCCAATCGCTCGCGCAGGTTGGACTCCCGCTAATTGGTTCCGAAGACACTCCTAACGACGCCATCGAGAAGTTCAAAAAGCAAGACTTTGAAGGCAACATCGACCGCATTATCCAACATCTCATTCCCAATGCTCCCGGGCTGAAGCAGGCGCGAGCCAAGCTTCTTCAAACCAACCGGGATCTTGCCCAGGCCAAGTTGAACCTCAGCTACTGCAAGGTGTACGCGGAAATCGATGGGGTGGTTACCCGGCGAAACGTGAACGCCGGGAATAATGTCCAGGTTGCCCAGCAGTTGATGGCGATACGCTCGCTTACCGAAATTTGGATCGATGCTAACTTCAAGGAAACGCAAATCGCTGATATGAAGATTGGGCAGCGGGTGGAGTTGTATGCGGATACCTATGGGCAGCGAAAGAAATACAACGGTCGCATCACGGGATTCACTTACGGAACAGGATCGACGCTTGCACTGCTCCCTGCCCAGAATGCAACCGGGAACTTTGTGAAGGTCGTCCAGAGGCTTCCGGTTCGCATCGAGCTGGAAGGCTACAACCCGGATGATGACACACTCTATGCCGGTCTGTCGATGACCCCTTACGTGTACTACAAGGAACCACCACAAGGGCCGAATGCCGGCCAGAGGCTTCAGGACCTGACGCGATCGCTTGCTCCTGGAGGGCCGCGACCGTGAGCACCGGACTCAGCACAGGCCGGCGAGTCAACCCCTGGCTCATCGCTGCGGCCGTCGTCGTACCCACGTTCATGGAGGTACTCGATACCACCATTGCAAACGTGGCGCTGCGATATATCGCGGGCGGCCTATCGGCCGCTCAGGTCGATAGCGAGTGGGTCATCACGAGCTATCTAGCTGCGAACGCCATCGTTCTCCCCATCTCCGGGTGGCTGCTGACACGTCTGGGACGAAGGAATTATTTCCTGATGTCCATGGGCATTTTCACCCTCAGTTCCTTTCTCTGTGGGATCGCCTCGAGCTTGAACGAGTTGATCTTGTTCCGGGTTCTCCAGGGTCTGGCGGGTGGAGGCCTGCAACCGTGTACGCAGGGCGTCCTTCTGGATACCTTCCCAAAGGAGAAGCAGGGACAGGCGATGGCGGTATTTGGCGTGGCCGCTCTGGTCGCGCCCGTCATCGGGCCAACCCTGGGAGGATACATCACCGACAATTACAGTTGGCGATGGATTTTCTTCATCAACGTGCCGGTCGGTGGTTTTGCATTGCTGGCTTGCTACTTGCTGGTCGATGATCCTCCCTACCTCAAGGCCGAGCGAGAGCAAATGCGGCTGAATCCCAAGCCGTTTGATTTCGTTGGTTTGCTGCTTCTATCCATTACGATGGTCTGCTGGGAAGTGGTCTTGAGCAAAGGGCAGGAATGGGACTGGTTCGGCGATCCGTTTTATCGCATCCAGATTCTGTCGGCTCTGTTTGTCGGATGTCTTAGCGGCCTGATCTTCCGGGAATTGCGGACATCGGCCCCGCTCATCAACCTGCGTCCGCTGACCGATCGGAACTTTGTCATCGGGTCGCTCATCATTGCCTGCGCCTATGCCGTGCTATACGCGCAGTCGGTCTCACTGCCAGCGCTACTCCAGAGTCTGTTCGGATACGATGCCACCCACTCCGGACTTGTGTTGTCGCCCGCGGGTATCTTCGCAATTGTGCTCCTGCCTGTAGTGGCGGCTCTTCTGGGCAAGGGCATGGATGCGCGCTGGCTGATCATGGTCGGGCTGGCGTTCATGGCATTGGGAAACTACTGGCTCAGTCAGATGAACCTCGATATTGGCCCCTGGGATGTGGTCTGGCCGCGGGTCGTGACAATTATTGGTCTCTCGATACTGTTCTCGCCGTTAAGCGTTGCTGTGTATCAGAACATACCCCCGCACTTGCGGGGTGCCGCGGTTGGAATATTTAGCTTGTTGCGAAACGAAGGAGGAAGTGTGGGCACCTCAAATGCCCAGACGATCGAGGAACGCCGCGAGCAGTTTCACTTGCTGCGACTGAACGAGTATCTCGACCCCTTGAATCCTGCCCTGACAAGCTACTTTACCCAGTTGCGAGCCGGGTTGTACGGTCTGTTTGGAGACCCTGCGGGGGCAGACGCAATGGCATACCAGGTGATCGACGATCTCCGACAACAACAGGCAGCATCGCTGGCGTATTTTGATGTTTTCTGGGTTTGTGGGGTTTTGGCTGCGGTGCTGATCCCAGCAGTCCTTCTGATGCGGCGATCGGTTGCCGAAAAGGGAGCCCCCCTCGCTGCGGACTGATTGGCTGAGGCGAGCCAGGAGCGTGAGCGACCGGAGTTGCAAAAGAACTCCGGTCGCTCACGCTCCCGGCTCGCCTCAATTCACTCCGCTCCCGTTGGCAGATTCTTCGGCACCACTACGGCCACATCGCACAGACCCCACGGCGTTGAGCCAAACAACTTGTCGAGAATCGGGTTCCCGTTCTTTCGCTTCAGAGTCACGGTTTCCACGATCTCCAAGCTGGGGGGAAGTATCTGCCGGATCCCCTCAAGCGATTCGTAGTGCGTAAACAGGATCACCGTTTTCGGTCGGTGGTGGCAATCGACGAACATCTGATTCACGTCTCGCGTTCGGATGTTGTGCATGTCCGAGCGATCCTTGTAAAACGCCAGCGAATCGCAGTTTCGCGGGAAGCACAGAACGGTTGTGTCCGGGTTATCCACGAACCGCTCCACCAGCTCCGGGCGGCCATACGGGGAACGCTCCTGGGCATACCACGGCATCGCGTAGTGGTGGAGGAACAACACCAACGCGGCCATGACTCCAATCATCGCGCGAGTGGAAATGGCACCATTCCACCGTGTGCGGGCAATGAACTCCCCAACGGCCAGGCAGAGGAACGGGTACGCCGGGAGGATGTACGTTGGCAGCTTGCTGCCCGAACAACTGAAGAAGAAAACGCACCAAAGCCCCGTCAGTAACCAGAACCCCCCCGCCAGCGAACGAGTGGCAGCGACCTCCGAACCACCCCGAAGCAGTTGATAGAGATACGCAACGAGCAGGATTGTCCCCGGGAGTAATCCTGCAATCAGGATCGGGCCATAAAACCAGATCGGTTGCAAGTGATCGAACGGCTGAAGGAACCGCATCACGTTGTGTTGCCAGAAGAAATGCCCCAGGAATTGCGGCTGTTCGCGATAGATCGCCACGTACCACGGTACGTTCACCGCAATCACGATGGCAAAGAAGAGGACATACCACAGCGGATGAACGATGAAGGATGCCCGACGAGGTGGCATATTCGGTGTGGTCTCGGATTCCTCCTTCATCCTTCCGCCATCGTCTCGCCGCGTGAGGAAGCCGAAGGCCCACAACGGCACGAACAGCAGCACCTCCGAAATCGGACCTTTTGTGAGGAACCCAAGCCCCGAAGCAACGGCGGCGGCAATCCACCACGCCGGTTTCAGCCGACCAGTTCGCACGGCCTCAAACCCACACAGAACCGACATCGTCACGCACAGCGTCAGCAACCCATCGAGGAGAAGCAGGCGGGCCACGCACACAAACCCCGGAGCAACACTCAGCAAGAGCGCTGCCCAGAACGCTGCGCGTTCGCCCAGGCTTCGACGACCGATCAGGTAGACGGCCAGAATCGTCAGATGAACGCACACCGCGGGCACCAACCGCGCTGACTCTGGCGAGACTCCGAATGCCCGATACGACAACGCCACAAGCCAATACATGAGCGGTGGCTTGTCCAGATAAGGCTCACCCTGGAGTGTGGGCACCACCCACGAGTGGTGGGTGTGCATCTCCTTGGGAATCTGGGCGTAGCGCCCTTCATCCGGTTCGAGTAGGTGGAACCCGAGTGTGGGGTAGAGGATGGCAGCTGGCAGCAACAGAACAATGAGGAACGGCCCGCGGCGAACGCCCGTATTCACGTCCGGTTGCCCCGGAAACAGGACGCGGGAGAAGAGGAAGCGGAACCATCCGAGAAGACTTCGATCTGGAGTGGCGTTCATCGCTTGATTGAGCCCGGACAGAAGGACAGATCGCCCCCGACTGGGGTACGCGACAGGGTTATCCCAAACTGCGAGATTGCGGTCAACCCACGCCCAA
>DASZJS010000417.1:0-3886 GCA_035947935.1 Gemmata sp.
ATCGAGTTTCTCACCGAGTTGTGCCGAGCGAATGAGGTGGCCCGTATCCAGACACGAACCGATCAGTTTGTTGTGATCCTTGACTGCCTTCATGATGATTTCCGCCGAGTACCAACGGTGCAGTTTGCCTCCCCCTGCCGGACCATGCGGATGAATGGCGATGGCGATCTTGTACTCTTCGCACAGCTTGTCGAGACTGTCGAAGCTGTCGGGGTTGGGATCCGCGCTCAAATACTTGAGGCCGAGAGCTGCCCCAAGGTCAAATAGTTTCTTGTTCGCATCGTGATTCTTGCTGAAGCCCGAGACGCCGAACCCAACCGGGGTAACGTCGTATTCTTTGCACAAGCTCAGGATTCCCTTGATCTTTTCAGGGCTGGAATCCTGTGGGATGTGTTTGCTGAAAAACTCGGCGTACTTCAAATCGAGTTCTTTGATGCGTTTGAGTGCTGGTTCCAGGTCGAATTCCCGGAACGTGTAGCTCTGGACGCCAAGGCCAAATCCGAGCTTGTCCGCGGCCGGGCTGTTCGAGGCGAGCAAGCTCGCAGCAGTGGCTGTAGAAGCGGCAAGGAAGGTGCGGCGATTCATCGCTCGTGCAGTCATCGGGGAGGCTCCAAGGTTGGAAGTCGGGTCGGGAAAGGTTCTTCAGGTTTCGTTGGACGTAAAGGTGATTTTGCACAATTGAACTGCCCAACGCCACGCCGAAGATGAAAAAAGACCAGATCGGCGAGACAAGCAAAGACGATGAGTTGAGAAATGATTATCCGAGACAAGCAGGTATTAATTGGACATTGTTCTACTGGAAGTCAGCGATTTCCATCACGACAGAACACCACTCTTACGGGGCGACCCCAACTGCCTGTGGGCTCAGGCAGAGGGGTATGTATCGGGTTGATGGAGGCCCAGATAGGTTTGCAAAACCCAGCCGCCTTGTTTGGATCCCACTTCGCGATGTACGGAGCGACCGGAGGATAGGTCAGCCGTTTCCGAACCGGATGACGATCACGGCAGGCACAGCGTTCGCTTTTCTATCGCCTCGCTTGAGAAGGAATTGTTTCAACTCGGTGGAGGCAGCAGGAGACGTTCTGGCAGCGGTTGGAAGCCACGTCATCAACATCGCGCATTTTTCCGAACCTTTCCCCTGCCCTGTCGTCAAGGTCTTCACGATTTGGTCCGCGGTTCCCGCGCTGATGGGTTTGGCACTGTCGGAACCTTTCTCCTGAGTCTGTCGTTTATAGAGACCCGGGTCGATTCCCAGGATGCTGCGAAGAGCTTCCTGATCGGCCTGCAATACCGGAGTGGCATGGACGACATCAAAAACCCGCGGTGAGATAGTTGCATCTTCGGCGCTGAGTTTGGCAAAAAGATCGCTTAACTCCGCTGACGTCAGCGACTCGGTATAGACGACCACCGAATGGATTTGCCCCTTGTTCACTCGTTCGAGAGTGGTGGGATCGACGAAGATTGTCACTCCGGCTGCCTTGGCCGCAGCGCGGAACCATTCCACGCTTCGAGGCATGTGCCGAGTGAAAATATCAATTCGGAAGGCTGGGTCGCGGGCGAGTTCTTCCACGAATTGTTGTCGTGTGTCTTCCCGATCGAAATCAGAGAGCTGTTTGAGGAATGGCACGCGAACACGAATGAGGTCGAGTGGTGAAATCTCGGATCGGACCTCAGCGCCCATGATATTAGAGTTGCGAATGGGCCTAGGTTCCGGAGCAATCGCAACAACAATCGACTCGACTGGAAGCGTCGTGGTTGAGCCTAAATCGTTCCGAACAATCTGAGACCCAGATGGAACGGTGTTTGGTGTTGGAGCGATCGGATGCTGTCCGGATTCTGACGGAAGCCACTTGGCCCAGTCGGGATCCCCTGCTCCGCTGTGCGTTGCGGGCGGCGGTCGATCCGGTGTGTGGCGAGCGACAGTACTCGCTTTATCGCCGCCTTGGCTGAAGAACCAGAAAGAACTCCCCGAAATCGCGAGAAGCAGGCTTGCTGCGACCGCAACGGGAATCCATCGCCTCGATTTTCCGTTCCTTCCGACGAACGGCAGCGTGGCGGGTTCAACTGGTTGAGCTTGAACGGCAGAATGCCGAGGCACGGAAGGTGTGAGGGCGGGCTCCGGTCGGGCGCTTGGTGGTGGCGGGGTGAGAGCGGCAATTTTGTTCATTACCCGCTGGTGCAAGTTGGCGGGTGGTAGTGTAGGCGGTAGATTACGGAGACGGGCGCTGTCGGCCTTCAACCGAACGTAAACCCCACGTGCTTCAGATGATGAATCGAGTAACCGACGAAAACGCTGAGTTTCCGTGGGATTCAACTCGCCATCAACGGCAGCGGTAATCAGCGATAGAAGGTCGTCTGTAATCATCGGGGTCAACTTATCCGTTGTGTTTAATTTCCGGACTGATTTTTCCAGAACACCCCACAACGGAATGGGGGAGTATTATTGGTTTTCGGGTTCAAGTAATGCACGGAGTTCCAGGCGAGCGCGATGTAACCGACTCCGGATAGTACCAATCGGAACACCAAGAATCTCCGCGATGTCCTCGTATTTCATTCCTTCAATATCTTTCAGAACCAGCACTTCACGATGCTCATAGGACAGGCGAGTAATGGCATCTTGAAGTTGAGCCTCTTCTTCATTTCGTTCGAGTGCGGCACCGGGCTTGATATATTCGGAAGGATCGTCAGGATCGATTCCACCCTCAGGTCCGCCTGAATCAAGGCTGACGACAGCTCGTTTCTTGCGTTTCAGGCTGATGGCAGTATTGAAAGCAATTCTGTAAAGCCATGTAAAAAATTCCGCATCGCCTTTGAAGGTATGAAGCGACTGGTAGGCGTTCAGGAAAGCATCCTGAACCACATCCGCAGCATCTTCAGGATTATCGACCAGTCTGCTCGCAGCGTTATAAAGGCGTGCCTGGTAACGAGATACTAATTCGTCAAAAGCGTCCCTTCGGCCGCCCAGGCAGTCCAAGATGAGCCGGCGATCATCGTCGCTCACAACCTTCTACCCACTGAGACGTGTGACATGTGGCCGGAG
The DNA here is from genome assembly GCA_035947935.1 of Gemmata sp. Lineage (GTDB taxonomy): Bacteria > Planctomycetota > Planctomycetia > Gemmatales > Gemmataceae > Gemmata. The sequence continues at coordinate 3,041 of DASZJS010000417.1, forward strand.
TTCCCGGAACTGTCCGGAACATGACCATTGTGTTGTTACGGAAGTTATAGCACGGGCGCGGGTTAATGAAGAGGTAATGAACGAGGATCGTGGTTTCCGGCTTGGTTCAACGTCGCTTGCGGCTTGTGGAGTTGGGAGACTACTCACACCCCCCAGCATTCTTTGGAAAACGTATGGCGTTCTGCTTAGAATCGTGAGTGTTCCTTCCTTTTTTGGAGTTGCACGATGCCATCACCAACAGAACTCGCCGAGCAATATCTTTCAGGAGCCGCGGCCCTTCGTAAAGCTGTCCAGGGTATGACTCGCGAACAACTCACAGCTCGTCCCATTCCGGGTCGATGGAGCACCCTGGAAGTGGTTGCTCACATCGCTGATTTTGATCCAGTTCTGGTCGATCGAATGAAGCGGATCATTGCCCTCGGAGACACGCCTCTGTTGCTGGCAGCAGACGAGAACTTGTACGTCAAGACTCTCGCGTATCAAGAGCGCGATGTGGAAGAAGAGCTTGCGTTGATCGATGCTGTCCGACGCCAGACTGCCCGGATCATTCGATCTCTCCGACCGGAGCAGTTGGAACTGGCAGGGGTTCACAACAAGCGGGGGCTGATGACATTGGAGAAGGTCATCCAACTGGCGATCAACCATATCCCCCATCACCTGTCTTTCATTGCCGAGAAGCGGAAATCGCTTGGTATTTGAGAAGTTCAACAAGAATACGTCCCGATCATCTCCCCAAGGATTGTCGGGAATGATGACCGGGACGCTTTCCAATACCTCGTTCTTCAGTCATTTGCCAACAGTCTTTTGCAGGGACTTGAGGTGCTCTGCGTATTGTTCCGTCTTGAA
>DASZJS010000418.1:0-3897 GCA_035947935.1 Gemmata sp.
TGGCAAGTACGGCGGCAAGAGTACATCTCCGGTAGCGCAGACGGTGGCCAATGCCTGGGGCGTCCACGATATGCACGGCAATGTTCAGGAGTGGGTGCAAGACTGGTTCGAGGAGTATTACTACTTCGAGAGCCCGCCGGATGATCCCCTGGGACCGAAACGAGGGACACTCAAGACAGTGCGGGGTGGTTGTTGGGGCATGTTTGCGGCCGACTGCCGCAGCGCGGCTCGCCGCGGTCACGCCCCGGACGCCGTTACCAATACGATCGGTTTCCGAGTCATCATGGTCGTTGGGTAGGACGGCATTTCCCGGCAGTCCTACAGCGAAACCAAGTCCTGCCGCTCCCGAAAGTGGTGTTTTGGATTTCAGCCTAAAGGGCTGCGACAACATAGCCCAGGGCAACGCCCTGGGAAAACGATCAAACAACCATATGCACCCTGAAGGGGTGCGACAAAACGTGCGAGGCTTGCTTTTGGAGAGGCTCGTTGTCCCAGCCCTTCAGGCTGGATTGTCAAACTGTCATAAGACCCAGGGCGCTGCACTGGGCTATGTTGTCCCAGCCCTTCAGGCTGAAAACCAGCCCATCTCATGCCACCCGGCATTAAGTTGAACGGAGTAGTACTCACACTCCACCCGCCACAGTCGCGTTCGCCCGTTCGCTTACACCGCTGGTCTGTCTACAACCCATCGAGCATCATTCTCCCCAATTTCGTGCCGCATCCGTGTTGTTCGTCGGAGGGCGCGCAACACGGATCGTGGGTCGGCCCCAAGCAATCCCGCCGACCACACGGGATTGAATTCCACAATCGCCCAACCGCAATCCTCTACTAGTCCTACATCCACAACGAACGCGGGCGGCAGATCGGCTCGCATTGCCGCACATAGCGATTCAACCAGAGCCTGCCCCGCACCTGGGATTGGGGCGGGTTGCTTTGGATCGAACGGCTTCCAGGCCGGTCGCCCGAACGAAAGATAAGGCGATCCGGCAATAACATCGCCATCGGATCGCTGCATGGGTGAGGTTGATCTGACCCTGCGATCCCGGTCACCCAGCAGGACGAAGTAGCGGTATTCAACCGACCACGATAGCGGCTCGCTGAGTAAAACAGGCGATTCGGGAGAGATCCGACCGCGCGTGCGAATATCGCGGACATCGGCGTAAACACCGGCATCGAACCACTTGTCGAGTGGATCGGCGGGCTTGACGAACGTCGGAGCTTGCAATCGCTCCAGGTCGGCAAATGTCGCCATTTCGACAGCCCGGCGGACAAACCGTTCTGGCACTCGAGTGAGCAGATCGAACGGCGGTTCGAGTAGAGCGAGGTTTAGCGATCGAATCGCGGGAAGGATGAGATCGGTGGTGACGTAAACGACCGGGTCATCGACCCGCGTCGGCACGTTGTCGGTGTCGCAACTCAGGACGGACCAGCCTGCGACACGGGCAGCAGCACTCAGCGCCCGGTCGTATGCGACCGTACGCGATGCCACAATCAGCGTAGGCATCGACGGACTCCACGGGTGATTCCCAGGGGTAAACCCCTGGAAGCCTCTCCATCAACTTATGCTTTCCTCACGCGTGCCGGTGGCTTAAACTGCATCCGTCATCAAAACTACTCTGTTTTTATGTCTTTTCTTTCTCGGAATTCGCCTCGTACACTGCTCTGTGGTGAATCCCTCTTCGCTTGCGGAGTGAGCCAATGCGAATCCGTCACAAGCAACCGACACTGGTCAGCATGTGGATGCTGGATGTGTTCTGCTGTGCGCTCGGGTGCGTCACCCTCCTGTTTCTGCTGAATAGTCGAATGGCCAGTGACGAGGCGCAGGCGAACCGGACTGCCCTGATCGACCTCCAAACCATCCGCGAGAAACTCGCGGCTGCCATCACCAGCCTTGATGCCACTCGACTCAAGCTGAACTCCGAGGAAACCGGTCGACAAAAACTCTCGGCTTCCGTGAGCGAGTTGGAAGGATTGAAACTGAAATTGACGGCCGAGGTGGAGCAATTGACCGCCCGACTCTCAACGACACGCACAGAAAGAGACGATCTCGCTCGAAAGCTGGGCGTTGCTCAGGCCGAGGCAAAATCCGCGAAGACTTTGCTGGATGCCACGCAATCGGCACTCAATTCAGCTGAGGCCAAGGTCGAGACCAATGCCAAGGAACTCGCAGCCGTCCGGGAAAAGGCGACCGATGCGGACGACTTGCTCCGCAAGCGGCAGAAAGAAGCCGATGTCCTCGCGAAGAAGTTGATGGATTCCACAACTTCGCTCGATGATCTCGCTCGACTGCTGAGGAAAAAGGACGATGAGCGGGTCGTTATGGTCAAGCAGACAGCCGACCTCCAGAAGATGCTCGATGATCTCAACGCCAAGCTGGTTGCCGCGAACAAGGATCTCGATGCCACGCTTGCGGCCACCAAACTGGCAGCGGCGAAGGCCGAAACTGATCTTACAGTAGCGAAAACGAAGAGCGCGGAAGAGTTGGCCGCGGCCCGCGCCCAGGTGAAAGATCTCCTCAAAAAGGTGGATGATGCGAACGCCAGCATCATCGACTTGCAGGGCAACAAACAGAAGATCGCAGACAAGTTCGACAAATTCCAGAAGGAGACAGAAGCCCGCTTCGCGGGGATCGTGATGTCCGGGAAGCGTGTGGTGTTCCTCGTGGATATTTCCGGGAGCATGGGGAAAAAAGACGCCGAAACGGCCGATCCGACCAAGTGGCCGATCGTGACCGAAACGGTCACCAAGGTGATGCGAAGTATCCCGGGGTTGGAGAAGTATCAGGTGATCATCTTCTCAAGTTCGGCCAAGTGGCTCTTCGGCAGCGGCGAATGGTTGGACTACACCGGGACGAAATCCATTGAGGAGGTGACGACCGCTTTGCAGAAAGTGAAGCCTTACGACGATACGAATCTTTATGCGGGGTTGGAATTGGCATTCCGACTTCGGAACCCGGGGGGCTTGGATGCGGTGTATCTGTTCTCGGACGGATTACCGACGAGTGGTCCGGGCCTGACTGCCGCGGAGCAGAACCGGCAACCGCCACTCTCGGAACTCGAACTCGGGGAGAAACTCGGCAAGTACATCCGCAGGACGTTGAATAATGACTGGAACCGGCCATTAGCCGGGAGACCCAAGGTGATGATCCACTCCGTTGGTTTTTATTTCGACAGCCCGGATGTGGGCGCGTTCCTGTGGTCGCTGTCGCGCGAGAATGGCGGCAGCTTCGTGGGGATGTCGCGTCCCTGAGAGGCTCGCCTCAGTTCGTTTGGCAATCATCGAAATTAACTTCGACATGCCTCCAGCATTTTCTCCAGCGACTCCTGGTCGGCCAAGTAGTGATCGGTGCCGACATCAATCAACGCCGCGGCGGGCAGACCGCTATTGCGGACCAGTTCCTCGCTGAAGGCAAAGGGCACCACATCATCGGCTCGCGAATGCAAGATGATCGTGCCTTGCTTCACCGTTCTGGCCATACCCCACCGCTTCCATCCCGGACAGAGCAGCACAAGCCGGGCATCACCAGTGTCGATGTTCACAGCCACCGCCCCGCCCCTCGACAATCCCACGACGCAATCCGGTTGATGCCTGTTAAACTCCTCCTGCGCGACTCGGACGGCCGCCTCGAAGTCATCGTCGGATAGCTTCGGCGTGATGACTTCGTGACCGTGACGGGCTAGGAGCATTGGCTTCGTACCACCTGGGAGTGCCCGCCAGCCGTTCAGGAAGAGGATTTTCATGGTCGACCTCCCAGGAAGCCCACGAACAATGGGTATGGTAGGGCATTTTGCTAATCTGCCTCAAGGTTTGAACCTGAGAGTCACAGAATTCAAGCTTGAGCGTGAATAGCGAACTGATGGGGAACAAGAGGTCACCCCGCACTCGTGGTGGAACGTA
>DASZJS010000419.1:0-2550 GCA_035947935.1 Gemmata sp.
CCGCAATCTGTCGCACCCCTTCAGGGTGCATATGGTCGTTTGATCGTCTTCCCAGGGCGTTGCCCTGGGCTATGTTATCCCAGCCCTTCAGGCTGAAAACCAAACACCTCTTAACCGGCTATTTCCCCTCATTGGCCAGACGGCTCAGAATTGCATGAACCTCGCTCATATGCTCCGGGCGGGAATCGGGATTGTAGCGGATGCACCAGTGAATGAGATCGCATAGCTCAGACGGGACCGTTGCGTTCAGGCTCTCCACAGACTGGATCCGTTTGTCGTGAGTCTTTTCATCGAGAGCCACGCCGGGGATTACTCGGGGAAGAGAACGGAAAGTCACGAGGCGATACATCGTGGCCCCGAAATTGTAGATGTCGGTTCGCGTGTTGATGAGCTTGTGGGCACCGGTCTCCGGTGCCATGTATTGAGGGGTTCCCTGAAGGCGGTTCTTGGGTTCGCCCTTGACCCATGCGAGACCGTAGTCGATCACCTTCACGCCCGTTTCGCAGGCGTAGATCAGATTCTTCGGCTTCAGATCGGCGTGGAAGATGCCCTGCTCGTGCATGTGGCCAAGTCCATCGGCAACCCGCTCGAAAACGCGCAGTAACTCGGACATCCGCGGGAGTGGGGGTTCGTTAAGCGTCTTGCCGGGAACGTATTCGATCAGCAATTTTCCTGTTTTCGGTCCCGAAAACCATCCTCGTTCAATTTCAAAGGTGTGGATCTTCACCAGATTTGGGTGGTCGAGCAACCGGCTGATGCGAAACTCGTGCTTAGCCTGTTCCAGATACTTCAGGTCATGCTGGGAACGGATGGGGATAATCTTCAGCGCGTACTCTCGCGAATTCGCCTCCCGGCGAACCCGAAAGACCCGGCTCCCGGCACCGGCCCCAAGTTCAGCCAGTACCGTGACTTTTCCGATCCTGCCACGCATCTCGATAGGGCGATCTTGGTTAGTGTTCAGTGTTCAGTGTTCAGTTATCACCTCGGTATGAAAGATCCGCATTGATGTAATTGAAAGTAGTGGTCTTGAAACTGGTCAACAGGCGGACAACATGACGCAAGCGGATGGTGCCTATCGCCTCTCCGATTCCGCTCGACTTCCCAAAGTGCCATCGCTGTCGCCATCCCATTCCTTGATACCGTCGCCTGACCTTTTGCGATAGCCGGACCACTACTTCTCTTCTCGCCGCTGGCGTGATCGCGAAGCCTCTGCCCCGCTACGCAAATGTCTCATTCCTGACCGCTTGGAGTATATAAGCAAAATATGCGGCACAAATATGTGCCGCCTACTACGAATGTCCTCATCAGCCCGATCACTTCTTCTTCGGCAGGACTGGATTTCGTAGCAGTTGGACGTTCAGAATTCCAATTGCCTTGAGGGGTTTACCATCGGCTTCCAGAGCCAGTTCGGCCCGGACCTTCTCGGTTGCGAACTGGATCACTCCGGTATCGGCTGAGACCTCGATCTTCCCATCGACCTTACCCGTCAGTGTCGGCGGTTTGGCACCCTTCTTGGGCTTACTGGTGAAGGCTGCCTGGAGCGGACCTTCAAAACTGATAACGGCTACAGGTTTGTCGCCCCGCATGTACGTGCCTTCGTACTTGTAGGTAATCTCCGCAGTCGCCGGGACAGCCAGACCCAGTGCTCCCAGAACATAAGTCTGCTTTCCTTTCCACGTCTCCAGGGATGCGATTTCCTTTTCTGGCAACGGAAGAGCAAGCGAATCCAGCGACTGTTGCACCTGTTCGCTCACCAGAGTCAAAGCTCGTTGCGACGTCTTCGGCACCTTGCTGAAATCGGTCAAATTCCTGGAGATTGTGCCATCTTTCTCGACTTCGATCTCGGCTGCCAGAGAGCGGGCATCTTTCAGCGCTTTCATCAGCGTCTCGGCACCTTCCAGTGGTTTTTTGTCCTCCGTGGCTGTCGTTTCGAGGCCATCGTAGGTGAGGCGTTTTCGCCATTTACCATCCTTGAGGTGGTCGGTGACTTTCTCCTGAAGTGTTCCCTTCAGAGTCATCGCCAGGGTGTGGTCGTCTCCATCGGATTCGCGGATGCGGAAACTGGCATCGCTGCTCAAAGCCAGCGTGTCCACTTTATCGAGTGGTGGTTCGTATTTGATGGTCGCGGGTTTGCGATCGACGGGCATTCCCAGACGGAGTGTAGTGCCAGGATACCAACGAGTTTTGTCTCCAGCTCGTCCCACTTGATAGCGATTCCAGTAAGCGAGCTTCGGATCTTTGCTCCCATCCAACACCAGTTCGCCGGCAAAAACGCCCTTGTCGTCGGGCTTGACCTCGAGAACGGTAACCGGTGAATCGTCGGGGAGCGGTTCCGGTTTGGCACTCGTTGCAGGTCGAGTCGGGCCTGCCTTTCCAAACCACGTTTCAACGGCAATCGACTTCATGTGCCCCAGTGGATCGGCTTTCTCAAAATGGAATGGTACTTTGATTTTGTCGCCGTCGCGGTAGGGAACATCGTAGACAATGTTCATGATTCGGCCGTTCAAGACTGAATTCAAAGCCTCAGTGGGAATCGCCAGATGCAACTGA
>DASZJS010000420.1:0-2506 GCA_035947935.1 Gemmata sp.
TCGCTTTTGCGCTGGCTTCAGCACAGGCGGTCGGGAGAATATCCAACGTGGTCACCGGCTGGTCGTAAGTTTTGCCCGCGGGCAGCTTGCCCGGCCACGACACGAACAATGGCACGCGGATGCCACCTTCGAGTGTCTGGCCTTTGTCGCCGCGTAGTGGAGAATTGATGCCTGTGTTATAGGCGAGAAATGGCTTGCGGCCCGAGCCACCGTTGTCGCTGAAAAAGAAAATCAGTGTGTTCTTGTCCTTCCCTGTTTTACGGAGATAAGACGCGATTCGTCCGACCGAATCGTCCAGACCGATGAGTAGCGAGAGATAGCCACGTCGCTCGGGATCAGTAATGGCTTTCGGGACGCGTTTGCCGTATTTCTCCAACACCTCCAGTGGCGTATGTACAGCGTTGTAAGCAAGGTAGAGGAACCACGGCTTGCCCGCGTGGCGATCCATGAAGGCGAGCGATTCATCCGTGAAGAGATCGGTGGTATAGCCATCGAGCTTTTGCAACTCGCGGTTGCGATAAATCATGTCATACGAGTAGGTAGAGCTAAACTGCGATTCGGCATCCTTGTGTAAAAGATAGTTGTGCCCGCCGACAAGAAAGCCATAGTAATCGTCGAACCCGCGCGATTGCGGATGATGTGTGCGATCGAAGCCTTGATGCCATTTGCCGATCAAACCAGTGGCATAACCCGCATCGTGGAGGTAATTGGCGATTGTTCGCTGGTTGAGTGGTAGTCCCAGCTTCGATTCCTCGCCGACATGTGGATTGAATTCGTGGCCGAAGCGCGTCTGGTAGCGTCCCGTGAGAAATCCAGCGCGTGAAGGGCTGCAATACGGTGCGGAAACATAACCGCTGTTGCAACGCACGCCGCTGGCGGCGAGAGCATCAATATTGGGTGTCGTCACATCCTTGCCACCATGAACACCAATGTCGGCATAGCCAAGATCGTCAGCGACAATGACAAGGATGTTGGGTTTCGTAATCTTCGCATCATCAGTCGCGTGCAACCTTGTCTGCGATGCCAGCAGTAGTGCGACAAGGGTGAGCAGCATCGGTTTCATTGAATATCGCCAAGTTGAGAGTACAAGGATGGAGCTTCCATTCCCACACAACAAGAGATCAAACAGTTCTCCTATCTTGGCCATCGTCACTGAAAAAAGCCATGACGGGTCAACAGGCCGGATTCATGGTCTTCATGGCTTCATTTCTCTCTTGGCGGCGGAATGGTGAACTCAACGTCCTTCTGTCCAAGAAGACGCCAGTGATCGAGAGCAATACCGATGGCTGCCAGGCCATCCGGTGGCATCAGATCGTCAACGCCCCGGTTGGCGGCCCGTACCAGTTTCGCGGATGAGTCCAGGTGGAGATCAAAGCCGAAATTGTCGTGTGTCAGGAGAGCCAGAGTGAAGGGACTTGGAGACTTCTGCTCGATCCGATACGCCTCGGGTGACTTGTCAAACGTCACGTGGGCATGGGCGTAGGTTAACTGTCCGCGGTAGCCATCGATCTGAGCGAAATAGGGCGATTCCTTCCACAAGTGCAACCGCGCAGCACCGAGAGTGACCCGACCGGGTGAATCATCCGGCTTCCCATAAAGCTGGATGAATCCCGACTTGCCCTGCTCTTTGTAGAACTCGGTGAAGACGAGGTCGGAACTGTCCTGGACCACCAACTCCCCTCCCACGTTGGCGTTCAAGCCACCGAGGAAGCCCGTACGCGGGGTTTTGCCGGGATTGGCGACAACGATTGGGCCACCGTCCCAGTAGCGGAGAAGAATGTTAGCCGCCGTGGAGTCGATGAACGCGCCCGAACCGTTCACCCTTTTCACATGCACTTGACAGTTTGCTCCGAGGCCGCGGAACTCAATGCCTCGCACCTGGGTTCCACTGTCGGCACGGTAGAGATCGCCGTGCGAACCTGCCATGATGCCATCGTAGGTGATTGATGATGGTTTACCGGCGCTGCTCTGGAGGATGCACAGCATATTCCGCGGGACGCTGTGAGTGAGAATCTGGAAGTGGCTGAGTGTGACGTTCTGCGGATCCTCAACGTGAAAGACTGTCCCACCTTGTGGGCCAGCCCAGACAAACTCGGTGTGATAGCCGGTGCCTGCGATGATGTAGTCGGCGCCGGTCACCTCGATCGTCCTCTTGATGCGATAGCGGCGGGGCGGAAAGTAGGCCACGGCACCCTTGCCTTGGGCTCGCGCGGCATCGATGGTGGCCTGCACCGCGGCGGTCTGGTCGTCCCCTTTGTCAGCACCGAAATTACGGACGGCATCAATGAGCTTGCTCGGGGCAGGCAGCGCGAAGGAGAGCGACAATCCTTGTTGGGAGACAATTCCGCCCAACTTACCATCGGGTACCTCAATGGCCTTGCCTCCCTCCACCACCTTCGCGATTTTGTCGCAGTGGTTGTTCGAGAGAAGCAGCCGCAGGTTCGGGTCGGAGCAACGAATGGGCGGAGTATCGGAAGGCGGGTTCTTGAAGACACAGTCGAAAATC
>DASZJS010000421.1:0-23371 GCA_035947935.1 Gemmata sp.
GCGGGGTTCTCCCATTTGACACTCCTCGAGGAGCCCCAGGCCGCGTTTTACGCCTGGCTCGACCGCAACGGCGACGATTGGCGCAAACAAGTGAATGTCGGTGAACTGGTGCTGGTGGCCGATGTGGGTGGAGGAACCACCGACTTCACTTTGATCGAGGTTGCGGAAGAGAGCGGCAGCCTCTCGCTCACGCGGCTGGCGGTGGGAGATCACCTGTTGCTTGGCGGCGATAACATGGACCTGACCCTCGCGTACCACGTTGCCCAGACGCTTGCCAAGAACGGAACCAAACTCGATGCGACCCAGATGGTGCAACTCACCTACGCCTGTCGGAACGCGAAGGAACAACTTCTTGCGGATGCGAAATTAGCCTCGGCCCCGGTGACGGTACTGGGCAAGGGGCGTTCGGTGATCGGTGGCACGATCAAGCACGACCTGCCGCGAACGGAAGTTGAGAAAGTGCTGGTCGATGGTTTCTTCCCGACCTGCCTCCGGGATGCAGAGCCCGCAAAAACCACTGCCGCGGGGCTTCAGGAACTCGGACTCCCGTATGTCTCCGACGCCGGTATCACCCGGCATCTCGCACAGTTCTTGAGTCGACAGGCGGAAGCACTCGCGGGCCGAGAGCAACCAACGGGGAAGAAGAAGAAGGCTTCCGCCGATACTGTTGCACTCCCCGCGGCAGTGTTGTTCAACGGCGGTGTGTTCAAGGCGGACCCGCTCCGGAACCGCTTGCTTGGGGTGCTGGCATCGTGGGCGAAGAGCGCGAAGGTGGAGGCTGCCCGGGAGTTGCCAGGTGCCGACCTCGATCTCGCGGTTGCGCGTGGCGCAGCCTATTACGGAGTGGTGAAGCGGGGCAAGGGTGTGCGCATCCGGGGTGGAACGGCCCGGGCGTACTACATCGGCGTGGCAATGAACATGCCAGCGGTGCCAGGGTTTGCGCCACCGGTGAAGGCGCTATGTGTTGCGCCTTTCGGAATGGAAGAAGGCACAGAGGCGGATATTCCGAGTTACGAAGTCGGTTTGCGCATCGGAACGGAAGCCGAGTTCCGGTTCCTGGGTTCGAGCGTTCGCCGGGATGACATCGCGGGAACGGTGGTGGAGGAGTGGGAAGGTCAGGTCGATGAACTAAGCCCGGTGAAGACGACCCTGGAAGCGAAGGGAGCGGCTGGTACGACTGGCGGACAGGTGGTGCCGGTTCACCTGCACAGCAAGGTAACTCCCGTTGGGCAACTGGAACTGTGGCTGATGAGCCGCGATGGGAAGCAGAAGTGGAAGCTGGAATTCAATGTTCGGGAGGGGAAGTGATGTCCACCAATTCTGTCTCCAAGCCTCTTGAACCAGGTGACTTTGATATGTATGCGTTCCGCCCGGTCATTCTGGAAGGGCAAACGATTGAGCAGTGCCGACGCCGCCGAGCGTGAGGCCGACGAACCAATCATCGTGGAATTGCAACTGCAATAGCAGCCTGCCAGACCGAAAGATGAAATCGGGTGGCGACCCGGTGAGATTGTCTTTACCTTGAACTTTGGAATCTGAAACTCCTCTCCGGAGATCGTATGCGACTCTTCCCGATACTCTCCGCACTCTTGCTCTTACCAACTCCAATCTTCGCGGCCGATTTCCCGAAGTTCAAGACTCAGGAAATCGACACCAGCCTCAAGATCGGCTACGCCGTGTTTATTGCCGATATCAACGGCGACAAGAAACCCGATATCGTCGTCGTCGATCAGCACAAGGTTGTCTGGTACGAGAACCCCGGACGACAAGGCGCGGAGTGGAAGAAGCGGATTATCCTCGATGGCAAGACCCGGCCCGATAACGTCTGCGCTGCCGCTGTGGATATCGATGGCGATGGCCTTCCGGAAATTGTTCTTGGCTCGGCATGGAAGCCGTTCGATACGGCGAACGCCGCACAACTCTCGTGGTTGAAGCGAGGGAAAACCCTCGATGAAGAATGGACCATGCACACGATCCCCTGCGATGAGCCAACCATTCATCGGGTGCGTGTGATCGAGAATGGCGGGGATGGCAAACCCCGGATTATCTCCGTTCCCCTGATGGGTCGCGACTCGACCCAGAAAGAGAACTGGATGGATGGTCGGCCGGTTCGGGTGATGTCGTATCCCATCCCCAAGAATCCCGAGAAGCCGGAATCGTGGAAGCCAGAAGTGCTGTCGGAAGACCTACACGTTACTCACAACTTTTGGCCCAACCCAGGGTTTCCACATAAGCTCGGCACCTCGATGTTGGTCGCCAGTTATGAAGGCGTTAGTGAGATACATCGAGATGGAAGCAAGTGGGTAACGGCTCGTATTGGTGAGGGAAACCAGGCAAATCCGAAGGGCAATCGTGGTGCAAGCGAGATCAAACAATCCGCCGACAAACTCGGAGTCATCGCCACCATCGAACCGTGGCATGGCAACCAGGTGGTGGTCTACACGCCGGGCGAGGAAGGAAAATTGTGGAGCCGGCATGTGATCGATGAGCAACTCCGCTGGGGGCATGCCGTCTGGTTCGCGGACCTGGATGGCGATGGTGTCGATGAACTCATCATTGGAGTTCGCGACGATCCAAACCCCAAGGCCGGGGACAAGCACACCGAACGCCGCGGCGTTCGCATCTACAAAAACACGGATGGCAAGGGAGCGACCTGGGAGCGAATGATCCTTGAGGATGGCGGCGTTGCCGTGGAAGACCTCGTAGCCGCTGACCTGGATGGCGATGGCAAGATCGATATCATCGCCGTGGGACGCGCGACTGGCAATTGCCGCATTTACTGGAACCAGGGGAAGTGAGATGAGGCGATGACTTCATCCCCTTGTCTACACACGGAAGCAGTTGTCTCCCGACTCCCGATCCACGGGAGCCGTTTGGTTCTCTGTCGCGTCTGCTGGGCGGTCGTCGATCCCTCGCCCCGGATCGCACCTCTTCGTTTGCCTGCGCCCCAGGCAATTCCGCCCGAACCGGCCATTCCGAAGCCGCTCCCGCCAAAACCGTTCCCATCTATTCCAATCCTGAAACTACCGGAGGAGTTTGGCGTTCCGCTGCCTATCCTGCGGTTGGAGCCACCATTCCCGCACAAAAAGGCGTTTTTCCTCACGTTGGTTGTAGTCCTTCCGATCGTTTTGTGGGCCTTATGGTTCCGCGATCTGCATTACCCCAGGTTTCAAGAGTTTGCCGACCCGACTCGCCAATACGCCGCTCTGTTCCCCGGAACGCCAATCTGGTCGGGTGGGAGTGCGGGCGGTGGGTCTGATGGGGTAGTGGTACGGAATGTTATGGGGTCATCCGAGACGTACCAGATCCGGGTAACAAAAGTATCGTCCTGGCGGTTCGGTCGGATCAAGGACTTGTACTCCGGGACACTCGCCCAGGCCATCAGAAGTTACGACAACTCTCTGCTTGTTCGACCAAGACCGGATATTTTCACTGGGAATGCGATTGCCGAGTACGAACAGTGGCAGACGGGGAAACTCGTGGTCGTTGGGCGTGTGATCGTCATGAACGAATTCGCTTACGAAATGACCATCACTGGACAGAACCTCTCGCTCGATGATTCGCGGGTCCAAAGCTTTTTCGACTCCTTCCAGCGTGGGCGATGGAGCAGATGGTGAAGTGGCGTATCTTCTAGTGGAGAGTTGATAGTGGAGAGTGAAGAGTGAAAGACGGAGTGCTTTTGGTTTTCGCTCTCCACTATCGACTCTCCGCTACCTCGCCCCAATAGGCTGGCAGTGGTGCAACGAAGGTCAATTCCTGCTTTGTAAATGGGTGAGTAATCGTCAAGCTGCGCGCGTGCAAAGCGATAACTCGATCGCGGGGCTCTTCGGCGATAGGACCGAATGTCCGGTTGCTGCCGTAGGTGGTATCTCCCAATACCGGATATCCCCGCCACGCTGCCTGTACCCGGAGTTGGTGCGTTCGCCCGGTCAGCGGCGACAGTTCGATCAGCGTGCCCCCCTCGACCTTCTTCAATACCCGATATCCGAGCATTGCCAATTTTGCCCCGGGCTCACCCTCGACTGCACGCTCGACGCGCGATTCCTCCGCCAGCTTTCGGATCCAGTCTTCCCACATTCCGGCTTCCGGAGTCACATCGCCTTCGACCAGAGCCCAGTATACTTTGCTAACCTTGTGTTCCTGAAACTGCGCGTGAATTCGCTGCGCTGCCTTCGTGTTTCGAGCAAAGCAGACCACTCCGCTGACGGGTCGGTCGAGTCGGTGTGGGATGCCCAGGTACACACCGGCTGGCTTGGAGTACTTCTCTTTGATGTAGGTCTTCGCCAACGATTCTAAGCTGGGGATATTGCTCGGTGCCTGAGTGAGCATTGGTGCGGACTTGTTCACCACGAGAAGGTGGTGATCTTCGTAAAGGATGTGATCGGGAAGCAACAATGGACAATGACCTTATTAGTGTTCAGTGTTCAGTGAAGACATTGAAGCTTCGCTGGCTGTGTCTGAATGATTTAACTGAACACTGAACACTGAATCTTATGCCGGTATCAGTTGGGGGAATGGGTTGACCAGCGGGGCTGCTCCAACCCCTAAGAGCTTCTTGCGGAGATATTCCAGGGCGCGAGTCATGGGCCGGTCATCGAACGGTTTGGATTCATCCAGCAGCAGTTTCCCATCCTGCCCCTTGGGGTTGATTGGCGGCGCGGGTGGTGGATTTGGACCCACAACATCGGGCTTCCCGGCAACGTATTTGAGTTTCTGCATTTCGACGCCATACCGCAGCCTCTCAAGTGGCGTACTCACAACGGTGAGCCCTTCGTCGGGGGATACGCCCCACTCGTCAGGTTTCTGCGGGTCTACCCCCAGTTTGTCCATGTTTTTGCCGCTCGGTCGCCAGTATGTCTGGGTCGTGAGCTTGACTGCGGTTTTCTGATCCGGTGCCAGGCGGAACAAGGTCTGCACGCTCCCCTTGCCATAGGTTCGCTCCCCAACGATCGCGGCCCGCTTGTTGTCTTGCAGTGCGGCCGCGACGATCTCGCTGGCGCTGGCACTGAGATTGTTCACCAGAACGGCGATCGGCTTCTGCAGGAAAAGCGTTCCGCTCTCGCGCGCTGAGTACGTCTTGGTACCACCGTGGCGGTCCTTGGTGGAGACAATTTTTCCTTCGGTCAGGAATAGATCGGAGACCTCGATTGCCTGGGTCAAAAGCCCACCGGGGTTATCGCGGAGGTCGATGATGAGCCCTCGACCGCCAGCCCCCTCGATTTCCTTGACCGCGGCCTCCACCTCCTTCGCGGTCAGTTCGTTGAACGCCGCGATCCGGATCAGGCCGATCTTGTTTTCGGGATCGACGAACCAGTTCCATCGAGTTGGATCATCGGTTCGGCGGGAGAATCCACTAACGGGATGCAGAGGAATTTCCGCGCGCGTCAAGGCGACGGGAAATTCGGGTGGATTGTGACCCTCTCTTTGAAGAGTCAGTGTGACCTTGGTGCCGGTTTCACCCGTAATTCGACCGCGAAGTTCGGCGGAGGCCATGTTCTCGGTGCTGACGCCATCCACTTTTACGATCAGATCGCCGGCAACTACCCCTGCGTCGTAAGCGGGGGTGCCTGCCATTGGGTATTCGACTTTGGGAATCTTCGTTTTCGGATCGATCTGGAAGAGAATCCCAACGCCGCCAAAGCCTCCCTTGTTCTCGGTTTCAAACTCGTGGAGTTGTTGTTCGTTGAAGTATTGCGAATGCTTGTCGAGTTCCGACAGCCCGCCGTTAATCATGTTCTCGACGAGCTTCTGCCGCTCATCATCCGTCAACTCGCGGACGTAGTTCGCATCCACCTCCGCGAGAACCTCGACAATCTGTCGAACCAGTCGGTAGTCCTTGTCCGGCGCCGGTGCGCTGTACCCGATGGCCAGCCCCAGCCCAACGATTCCCGGGACCACCAACAACCAGACCAGATTTCGGAGCGGCATGGAGACCTCTGAGTTTTCAGTGTTCAGTTGAGTCCTTTGGACGCCGCAAACGCAGTTTCAATGTCTTCGCTGAACACTGAATACTGAACACTGCGAAGCTGAATATGCGGATTGTACCCGAGAATTGTGTTGCATGGGAGTCGAGCCCGCGCGGATCCACAATCCGGAATGATTTGCTCAAGTCATTTTGACCGCCCCAATTACTCCAATTATGCTCATATCACAATCACCCTAGATCACCTAGTTTATGGTAGGTCCATCCCATGTATAGCCTCGTTCTGATGACCGCGATGACCACCACCCCGGACACCACCCAGTTCAACGGATTCTTCCGCGATCTGTTCTGCGGTTGCTGTGGATCATCCTCATCCTCGGCCGGAAGCTACAGCGGCAATACCACCCCCTACTACAGTTGCTATGGTGGTGGGTGTTCGGGCTCGGCTTACAACTACCCAACTGGCTGTTCGGGCTCATCGTACTCCAACGGCTGCAACGGTTGCAATGGGTGCAACGGAGATACACTTTGGAACCGCGTTCGCCGCTGGTTTGAAGGGACTGGGTGTTGTGGCGGTTGTTGCGGTGGGTCGGGGAGTCGCTACAACTGTTCCGGCTCATCGGCCTACTCGTGCTATGGCAGCCCGATATATGCTTCGATGTACGGTGGTTTCCCCCAGGGGGGCATGGGATTCGAGTCCTATCCGAGTTACCCGGTTGCACCGGGGGCTGTCCCGATGATTCCGTATGCTTCCCCGGAATCCGCACCCGCACTGAATCCGCAAAACACCGGGTTTCGACCGGCTGGCTATGCGGCCAACTCATCCCTGGTTTCCGGTGGGAACCCCAATGCACGGGCCACGGTGATTATCAAACTCCCGGCCGATGCTCGGCTGTATGCGGACACCAAGGTACTGAGTTTGATCGGGCCGGAACGAAGATTCGTGAGTCCCGAGCTGCCTTCGGGTCAGGAGTTCACCTATCGGTTCCGGGTCGAGTACGATCGAAATGGTGAGACACTGAGCGTGACGAGAAAGGTCGCGGTTCGAGCGGGAGCAATGGTGGCAGTCGAGTTCACTGACATGACCGTGAAGACGGCACCGGAAAAGAACGCCGGTGGTGGTGGCACTGCTGTGGCAGCAACTCCGACCACGAACACAACACCAAATATGATCCCCGCGGTTGCCCCGACAACTCCACTCTCGGGGACAAACACTTCAATTGCCGTGAACGCACCCGCGGCATCCACTCCTTCCACAACCCCGGTGGTGGAGCGTGCGACGATCCGGGTGAAACTGCCACCAGGGGCCACGCTCTATGTGGATGACCACCGGAGCCCATCCATTGACCCGATTCGTCAGTTCAGCACTCCCCCGCTGCCAATCGGCAAAGAATTCGCGTACCTGATGAAGGCCGAGATCGTCCGGAATGGTCAGACCGAGACGTTCACGCAGAAGGTTCCATTCCGGGCCGGCGAACGTGTGGAGGTTGACTTCACCACGACTGGCCGTTGAGGGCGGGGCAAAGTTCCGGAGAGACGCAGTCCACCCCGTCGACGGGGTGGATGCCTAACTTCTATCCTTTGTGAAAAAATCCATTCTCAGCGATTGAATCAAAAATCTCGAACCTGTATATTCACTGCACCTCTCATATTTTCATCATATCTTCTTTTGACCCCCGGACAGGTTTGTTTAACATGCTGTGTGGTCTTGTGGACACCAGCCCCAACCTCCGGAGTCCTATGACTGAGCCAACTCCGGGTCCGGTATCTGCACCAGATACAACGACAAGTAACTGGAATTTCACTCTCGGTCTTGTCGCTGTTCTGATTGCACTCGCGGGGGGAGTGTACGCCTTTTTTCACTACACCAACCAACCTCCACCTCCGGTGGATGAGTTGGCAATACTCAATACCTACACCGAGAGCATCGCGAAAACCCAGAAATTAGCGGATGGATATGTCGATGCCTACGGCGACATGGTGGCCACCCCCCCCACCGACCCCACCCGGTTTTTGATGGTGGAGGAAATTGGATTCAGCGTCGTCGCCCTTGAAGATCCCGAGAAGGCGCAAGTGCAGTGGAAAGACTTTATGACTGCACTGGAACGTGGAACCGGAAAGAAGGTGAAGTACGTGGCCGATCTGTCGACGATCGACGATCAGGTTCGGGCTGTGCGTGAAGGCCGGCTGCACGTTACCGCCTTCAACACGGGGCAGGTTCCAAACGCGGTCAACACAGCCGGGTTCGTCCCTCTGTTTTGTATTGCGGATAAGGATGGGAAGTACGGTCTTGAGATGGAAATTCTGGTTCGCCAGGATAGCCCCGTCACAAGGCC
Source organism: Gemmata sp. (assembly GCA_035947935.1). GTDB lineage: Bacteria > Planctomycetota > Planctomycetia > Gemmatales > Gemmataceae > Gemmata. The sequence continues at coordinate 8,260 of DASZJS010000421.1, forward strand.
GGAAGACTTGAGAAGCAAGACGATCGGACTGACTGCTCTCTCCTCGAACTCGGGTGGCAAAGCCCCACTCGTTATCTTGAAGAACAAGTATGGAATGCTCCCAGGAAGGGACTACAAATTCACGTTCACGGGCGACCACGTTCGGGCTGTGCGCGAACTGGTGGCTGGCCAACACGATGCCGTGTGCGTGGCAAACGACCAATTGGCCCGGGCAATTGGGGCAGGTGTGATCAAGCGAGAACAGGTGCGGAGCATCTATAAATCGGAGTCGTTCCCGCCGCTCTGCTTCGGCGTTCCCCACAACCTTCCACCGGACCTTGTGGCCAAGGTTAAGCAGATCTTCACAGGATTTTCGTTCGACGGAACGTCGGTGGGCGAGTTATACAAAGCACAGGGGAAAACTCGGTTTGCCCCTGTGGACTATGCCCGGGATTGGAAGCTGATTCGCGAGGTGGATGAGGCTCTCATCCACCTGATGGACTCGAAGTAATAGTTGAATAGTTACGTCGCCGCTTGTGATACACAATCCCAAACGGCCCCCGACGGGGAAACGTATGCGGCTCGTGCCGACCGCTCGGCCGGGATTTCTTAACCGTTGTTTCTTCCAGAGGGTTTGTCATGCGTATTTCATACGGGAATCGCCGCGCGTTCACGCTGATCGAATTGCTCGTTGTCATTGCCATTATCGCCATTCTTATTGGGCTCCTCCTGCCAGCGGTTCAAAAGGTTCGCGAAGCGGCGGCACGGATGTCCTGCTCCAACAACCTCAAGCAAATTGGCCTCGCTGTGATGAACTTCGAGGGGGCGTATCAGTTCTTCCCGGCGGGTGTCAATCTGCCCGTCTCGACACAATCGGGGGCTCTCTATCCAACAAATGCCCTCGTAACCAAAGGTATCTATGGCCAAGGGCCGTTCCCCACGCAGTTTGGGTCGTGGCTGGAGTACATCCTGCCGTTCATGGAACAGAATAACGTCTATACTAATATCAACTTCAGTGTCCGCGAGTATGGGAACTGCCTTGGGCCGACTTCCATCGGTGCCACGGTCATCAAGAGCTACATCTGCCCGAGCGATCAGCTCCAGGCACCTTACACCAGCACTTATGTAACCGGCGGAAACACGTATTACTTCGGGCTGAATAGCTATCTGGGGAATGGCGGGACCGTGTCCTGGTATTACACCAGCGGGACAAATGATGGAGTCTTCTACATCAATTCCAAAACCACCATCGCCAGCATCACGGATGGCACCTCGAACACTTTCATGGCTGGCGAGCGGTATCACCACGATCCCGCGTACACTGCGATCGCCACACTGGGCGGGTGGGCATGGTCCAACGTCGATGCTGGCGAGGATTATCTGGGTTCAACCTACGTCCCACTGAACTACTTGCTTGCAGCTGGAACCCAGACCGGTTATCCAAACTACCCCGAAGACGGTCGAGTAGCGGCGTTCGGCAGCGGGCACACCCAAGGTGCCAACTTCGCGTTTTGCGATGGGTCCGTCAAGTTCGTCAACAACGCAAGCGTGAGCAACCTCGCTCTGTACGAGGCACTTTCCACCCGCAAGGGTGGAGAGGTGGCTACTCTCCCATAAGCACACCCTCAATCCGATTCCAAGTTCCCGGTTCCCGACGGGTTCGGAGTACAGCAAGCGTTTTACTGCTTGCTGCACTCCGAACCTGCGACCGGGATCTTGGAACTCCTGTCTGGAATTCGCAAGGGAGTTGATATGGCTCGCGTTTTGTTCGGCACATTCGCTGCGAGTGTTGCGGCATTGACCCTCTGCGGCTGTTCCAAGGGACCTCCTCCAATCGTCCCGGTTGAAGGTGTGGTATTGCTCGACAATCAGCCACTCCCACATGCTCGTGTTCGGTTCGCTCCCAATCTGCAGGGGCCGGGAGGCGATTATCTCGCGGAAGCGGTTACTGACGACAACGGGCGGTTTGAACTGACTTGCAAGGGTCAACCCGGTGCCTGCGCGTGCGAGAACCGGGTCATCGTGATAGAAGGTCCGATGTCGGCGAAGGGGCGAGGAATATCTGAGGCTGCCCAGACCGAAGCTGCAAAATTCCTGGCTGGGCTCAAGAACCGCCCCATCCCGGCCGTATACGCGACTGCTTCAAAAACCCCCCTCTCCGTCACGGTGACTGCCGGGCAGACGGAGTACAAGTTGGAACTCAAGCGATGATTATTTCCAAGCGCTGCGCTCGCGGCGAGAATGCGCTCCACTTGCCGAGCTTCGCTCGCTTGCGTTGCGCTTTCGCGTTGCTCGCATTCGCTCCGCTTAATGTTCGGTTTTGTGCCGGTATAGCCGTTCTCCCAATGATGCTTGTCTTGGCGGGATGTGGAGGGGGCGAGCCGGGATTGCCCGAACTGACTGAAGTGGAGGGAACGGTCCTTCTGGGTGGGCAGCCTCTCCCATTCGCCAAGATTACCTTCAATCCCACCAAGAGCGGTTTGCCAGCAAATAGTATCGGGATCGGAGTCACGGACGAGGCGGGCAAATTCAAGCTCATCACGGCGGGAAAAGCGGGCGCTATTCCCGGAGAGCATGTCATCACCATTGGGGAAGGTCCGCCGCCCGAAGATGTTCGCGGTCAGGAGTCACAGGACAAGATGGCTCAATATCTGGCCAGTTTGAAGAACCGGCCGATCCCCACCAAGTACGATAACGTGAATAAGTCGGATGCCAAGATCACGGTCACGAAGGACCAGAAGGAATACAAGGTCGAGTTGAAACGTTGACTCTTCTAAGCGCGGAACTGAAGTTTTGTAAGGTGGGTCGAGGCTTTGCGAGGCCCACCATCTTCTCTTGTTCGCGGTTATGGTGGGCCTCGTCGTGTTGCGCACAACTCGACCCACCCTACAATTTTCACTCCGCGCTTCTCTGTGCCCATCTCAACTTTGCCGATCGGGAGCGTGGATTGGCCCTCCGTTCCTCGAAAGCCGGTCGGATTGCGTCCGCGCTGATAGCGCTGTAGACCCCCGCGCGGAACCCCTCTCGAAACGCGAGCTTCACAAGGCGATCTTCTCCGCTGTGGAAACTGATGATCGCTGCCGCGCCGCCCGGTTTCAGGATCGAAGGCAGCATTCGGAGCAGGTGTTCCAGATTCGCCAGTTCGCGGTTCACCAGAATCCGCAGCGCCTGGAATACCCGTGTGGCAGGGCCGAGCAGTTGTTTCCGCTCGGGAGGCGCACCCGGTCCACGGATAACCTGCACCGGAGCAGCCTGGTCGATCAACTCGCGAAGTTCCTTCGTCCGATCGATTGGTTTTGCCTTTCGGTGCGTGGCAATCGCGAGGGCAATCTGCTCGGCCCGCGGTTCATCGCCCAGATCGCGGAAACAGGCGGTCAGTTCCTCAGCCGATAGCGCGTTAAGCAACTGGGCCGCGGTGCGTCCACGAGTACGATCCATGCGCATATCGAGCGGACCATCCCGCATGAACGAGAACCCGCGGTCGCGGTCATCCACCTGCATGCTGGACATGCCAAGATCCGCGATCAACCCATCCACGGCAGGAACGCTCTCACCGGTGAAGACATTCGCCAGTCCGGCAAAATTGGTCTGGTGCAGTGAAAAGAGCCCACCGACTGCTTCGAGTTTCAGGCGCGCGGGTTCGATGTTCTCGGCATCGAGATCGGTAGCGATCAGCAGCCCATCGGGAGCGATTTGTTTGAGGAGTTCGACCGCGTGACCGGCAAACCCAAGAGTGCAATCGACTACCACCTGTCCCGGTTGCGGCTTCAGAGCGGCAAGAACCTCTGCAAGCAAAACGGGCTTGTGTTCGCCCTTTGCAGTCGAGCGGCGAATGCGTTTCCGCCAGAATGGTCGCCGCTTCTTCTTCGGTTCATCGGACATGAGGACATTGTATGGCGTTGAGCATTTGCGATGGGGCGGACTAATTCCTTAAGGAAGCGATTGCTCGCGAGTATTGAGACGTGGGGACCAAACAAAACACTGTATTTTTCTCGTGGACTTGGTCGTCGATGCTTTGGATAATCTGATTGTTGCTCACGCGGACCTCCCTGTTGATTGGTGCCCTTCTCACCAAATACCGAGAAAGTGGGCTCACGTGGCCGACCAAAACCAGACGAATTACCCTTCTTGCCCGACGCGGGCAGAACTCGGGGCGTTTCTTCGCGGCGAACTCCCCCCTGCCGATCGCACGAGTATCGGAAGCCACCTTTCGTGCTGCAACAATTGTGGTACTCTCGTCCGCGAACTGGAAAGCAGGCCCAAAGCCGCGGAGGCCACTGCCAGACCCACAACCACGAAACGCCTTTCCTTCGACTTCACGCCACCCATCGAATTCCCACACGGTGAGAACCCGGTCGAGAACGGCGTTCTGGAACCGGGCAACACTATTGGCCCGACCGTATCGTATTCAGAGGCTCCACGTCACGGCCGGGGAGTGAAACCTCCTTGTCTCTTGGGCCAATATCGGCTTCTGGAACAGATTGGTGCGGGTGGTATGGGTGCGGTCTACCGTGCCGACCACATTCACCTCAAGAAACGCGTGGCCGTGAAGTTGCTGCCCCCCGACCGGATGGCGGATGCCACAGCCCAGGCACGATTTCAACGAGAGATGGAAGTAGTCGGAAAACTCGATCACCCGAACATCGTTCGAGCCACCGATGCGGGAGAAGTGGATGGGACGCACTTCCTGGTGATGGAGTTGATCGAAGGAATGAACCTCTCCCAGATCGTCAAGTGGTGTGGCCCCTTGCCGCTCGCGGAAGCGTGCGAACTGATTCGGCAGGCCGCACTGGGTCTGCAACATGCTCACGAACACGGCCTTGTCCACAGGGACATCAAACCCCAGAACCTCATGCTCACCGCAAAGGGGAAAGTCAAAGTTCTCGATCTTGGCCTCGCGCTCCTCCGCAACGATCGGTTCCTGCTCGGCGGCCTGACGGGGAGCGGACAGGTGATGGGGACTGCCGACTACATGGCCCCGGAGCAGTGGGAAGACAGCCACTGGGTAGACATTCGGGCGGACATGTACAGTCTCGGGTGTACGCTTTATTTCCTGCTCACGGGTTGGCCTCCTTTCGGTGGACCAGGCAATGAATCGATTGTCCGGAAGATGGCTGCTCATCTGCGCGATGATCCCGCCGCCCTTCACCCTTCGGTGGCAGCGGCGGGTGAAATCCTGATCCGGCTATTGGCGAAAGAGCCGGCTCATCGACCTCAGACCCCCGACGAGGTAGTCCGCGAACTAACGCCGCTGGCAGCGGGGGCCAATCTGCTTCGCATCTGCGAAATGGCTTCACAATGCGCCAATCCAGACTATGAAGCCACCAGCACCCAGGCGCAGGATGTGCCCCCTCCATCCACTACTGTCGGAGCGCAGGCGACAATAAATCTGAGACGCCCACTGGGGCGCAGGCGATGGAAACGCTGGGCGATCGCCGGGATCATGGTGCTGGTGGGCACGGCTGCACTTCTCGCCAACATGCCCTCGCGGGTTTACCGCGATCGTCAACCTTCCGAGGAGACAACATCGCCGCCGTCGGCACCAGATCCTGAGCCATTGGCTTCGCGCGCTCCCGAAGCCAATACCTGGGAAACTCTGCTGAAGAAGAAACCAGTACCTCGCTTGTGGACGCAACCCGGCAAATCGACTTTGATGTTCGAAGCGAATCGAGAAATACTGTCGTTCCAGACCCCTGGTGGAACCGGACTGATCCCACTGGGGGGAACGACCAAGGGCGACTACACACTCCAGATTGGCTTCCAACAAACGAGGTGGGAGGGAGGGATTGGAGTGTACATCGGCGGCCATACGGAAGAGGGCAAATTCCGCTTTCAGATGGTCCACCTGGAACGCCCAATGTCGCCCAGAATACTTGCTCGATCGCATGGGACGATCGAACAGGCCACGGGTGAAATGGATGCCTCACTCACCGGCTTTGCTCAGGAATCTCTCAAGCGACCACCGGGCCACCAGGAATATATCTTGGAAATCGCTGTCACATCGCTGGGAAGCATGCGTATTCGCTGGAATGGCGATCCCTATCAGGTGTTGACTAGTCCCGTGTACGCCAACAGGGTCAAGGATTCCGACTTCCACGGTGAATTTGGGATCTACTGCCGCGATGCTTCCGCGACGGTTATGACGGCTCGATTCCTTCAGTCCAAATAACCAATCTCCTGTCGGCTTTTGTTTGTCCGGTAATGGGTGTCTGGTTCCAACACCGCAATCGTGAAGTCGGATGATCTCAGACGTAAAGGATGATCCGTGGATGCACCAACTATCGACTGCCCATCGTTTGGCGCGGACATCAACGTCACGCCAGGAATGGGTCAGGGTGGGACGATTTGCGTCTTTGGAAGTTCATCCGAATCTGATGCTGCACACGAAGAGCACCCCGATTTAGGGATACTCAGCGTTCTGGTGGTAGTCCTGTCCTGTCCCGGCGGTGTGTGCCCATCAGCGCCAGCGAACCCACTCACGGCGGGCGGAACATTCGCGAGCATCAACGGAGACGGGACTTGGTGCGCCCAGAATGTTAACGTACCGAACTGCAGCGCTGCTGGTTCTCTCAGCATTGTGTTCGGTTGGATGGTCAATAACACTGGCTCCGGGATGAGTGTGGTAAGCGTTGCGTCAGCCCAGGAATTCAATGCCTGTCAGGGAAAAGCCGGTGCCATCGATTGCTGTTCCTCGGGTCCATGCACGGGAAACAGTGACTTGGCGAGCCAGGTCCTCTCGGCGGTGGAGTTGAAAACGGGTCTTGCGCTTCAGATCGCCGTCCCCAATGGAGCACACGCGGGGCTGCATACGGCCAGAATGGTTTCACAACTGACGTGGAGCATTCCGGTTGCCAGAGACGAGTTCCTTCTCACCTACTGCTGCATGAGCGGGCTGGTCATTCGTGCCAAGTCGAAGTCAACGCCGGTCGAGTCGATTGAATTTGAACCATTCACTGCTATTTTCCCAGGGACGATCTTTGGGGCTGAAGGGAAAGTGGTGGTGACAGTTGCATGAGTGTGACTCGTCCGTGTATTTGCAACCGCTTTATCCCCGGTCGTCCCTATCGCCAGAGCCGCGACTGCGCAAAATGCTGGATGTTTGCTCATCGCCCCGCCGTTCGCAAGGCATGGGGCGGCGATCCAGCCGATTGTGCCAGTGTCCCGGTAGCTCGCCGTGATATGTCGGCCGAAGTCCTGGCCGACCTGCTCGTGGATGGTCCACTCGTCATGCCGGAGGGCTGGCGTTTGTGGCCGGTGGCCCGCGAGGCTCACCTGCTCCTCACCGATCGGTTCCTGGCAAACGTGCCTCCCTATCCCCTGGGCCGGTTCGCTGGACGCGGCGCTGTCATCCCCGGCGGCGGTGCTTATGAGGCATCGGCATACGTAGCTTGCAGCATGTTGCGGCATGTGGGCTGGGACTATCCGATTCAGGTCTGGCATCGCGGCGTGAAAGAACCTGTCAGCGACCGGATTCGTCGGCTTCCGGGCGTTGAAGTAGTAGACTCCGAGAGTCATCCCGCCTGGAAAACCCGGAGGATGCAGGGAGGATGGGAAAGCAAGCTGTTTGCGGTCATCAACTCTCCATTCGAGGAGGTGTTGATGCTGGATGCGGATTGTTATCCCATCTATAACCCGGACGAATGCTTTGAACCCCAAAACAATCCGCATGGGATTGTTACCTGGCCCGACACCGCCCCCAGCGACGCCAATCCACAATGGGCCAGTTACGGTGTCCCGCCGGACGGGCAACCCGGTCTCAGCGGCGGTTATTACGTCCTCACCAAGCGGATTGCCTGGCCGGTGTTGCAACTTGCCCAACACTACGACAACCACAGCGATTACTACTACTGCAAGACGTTCGGATGTGCCGGAGACGTGGGAGGGTTGGGAGACCAGGATCAGATGCGAGTCGCGATCCACAAGCTCGGCTTTGCATCTCATCGCTATATCGAACGCCCGCTCGCCTGTTCCCACGGATCGCTCATCCATGCCGGGCCGTCAGGCCGCCCTTTGTTCGTTCACCGTTTCAGCAACAAGTTCGGCCTTCCCCGACGCTTCCCCCGACCCCCGGAGTGGTACCCAGGCAACCTGCCAATGGAGGCCACGGCCTGGCGGTATTTTCTGGAGTGGCAGACCTCGCCCGTCGATACGTCGGTGTTTCCGGATGAAGTTCCCGGCTGGTTCACTCGGGCGGAATGTGCGTTGTGGCAACGCATCTGTTCGGGCCGGGATGTCCTGGAACTCGGTCGCCACCATGGACGGAGTACCATCGTCGCGGCGAGCATGGCCCGAAAAGTCGTCTCGCTCGATCGAATGAGCGATGCCGAGGCTGATTTCTGGCTCCAGCGCTATGGCGTTCGCCATAGAGTCTGGCTGCGCATAGGTCAATTCGCGGTCTTGATCCCGACCAGCGGCGGTCCGTTCTCGGCATGTTTGATCGATGGCGACCACGACAGCCGGAGCGTCGCGGCCGACATCGCTGCGGCTGTTCCCCATCTCATACCTGGAGCGGCGATTGGGTTTCACGATTATGCCGATCCCGCCCACCCCGACGTCCAACCGACTGTCGATCGCGCAGCGCGCGAACACGGATGGAAGCTCATCGAGCGAGCAGACGCCCTCGCCGTGTTTGTCAGCGGTGTCAACGGTGTCAGTAATCTCACAAGATTGCGATGATGCGGTTTGCCACCTTAACAAGACGTTTCCATTCCAATCATAGATTCAAACACCAGTCTCCGTCATAAATGGTCATGTGTCACAGCCCCGAGGAACATACTCGATGACACGAATAGTCACTTCAGTCATAAACAAACTCGTGATTTGGACTGACTGATCCTCTATCTCCCTGTCGCCCGATTCAGGCAGAATACACGGAATGCAATGAAGTGCGGGACCGGTGGCGAACTGTAAGGGCTAGTTCGGCAGTCAGCCCGACAAGGTCAGCGGTGAACTCTTGGGGCGTGGCCACCCACGCTTGCGCTACGGCGGGTGCCTCATGGCCGATCCTGATTGTCGTCCCCCCACGGGCATTCACCCGAACCATTGCCACTTCGTCGTTCGCGGCGTTTCCAGCGTATACCACAAACGGGTCACATCCCCACGCATCGAGTATCCGGTCCACTGCCTCTCCCTTGGTCCACGATCCAGCCAGAGCAACCTCGAGTCCCCTGTCCACCTCCATGACCCGCAGGGGTGGGCAACTGGAACCCAGGCCGGCCAGGGTATCCCGCACTTCCGCGACGAAGCACGCGGCCTTGAGCGGCGTCAGCGCGCGATAATGCGCTGTCAGGCAACCCGGTTTCTGCTCGACCCACGATCCGGGGAATCGCCGGATCAACTCAGCGATCGCACCAATCAGCGTGTCGGCGATATTATCGAACCCGGCGAGGGCCGCATCCACCAATTCCTCTCCGCCGAGATCCAGGTGCATACCGCCCGAGCCGGCGTACCACAAACCGGGTAACCCGATGAGGTTCTTCAACTCAGCCAGGGCGCGACCGCTGACAATGCCAACCTCCACGCCATTGAGTGCGGCAGCAGCCTCCAGCGCCTCACGAGTCGCGGAGGGGAGCGTGGCGTTGCTCGGATGCGCTACGATCGGCGTGAGGGTGCCATCGTAGTCGAAAAGGAGTGCCAGGGAGCGTGCGACCCTGTACTCGGCCACTGCCCGGATAGCCCAGTTCGGCAGAGTCATCGGGCGACACCCCAGGCAGGGTTTTTCAAGACTGCCGCGGCGTTGGATGTCCGCGCGTGGTGTCGGTCCGGTGAGAATCCGTCGTGCTCGCGGGGCAGCAGATTCTCAGGCGATTCCCCCAAGCTCAGCCGGGGTGTGTCATCGACCAGCTTGCACGCCTCGCTCAGGAGCATACCGGCCCATCGGTAGATGTTGTTGTCGTCTACTTGCGTTCGCATCCGTCGCATCCGCCGCTGTTGTTCCTCAACGGGCATGATCAGTGCCGAGTGAAGCCCAGCAGCCAATTGTTCCACGTCGAAGGGGTTGACCAGGATCGCATCGGTCAACTCGCGCGCTGCACCGGCGAATTCGGACAGCACCAGGACTCCCCGTTCGTCGTTCCTTGCTGTGATAAACTCCTTGGCCACCAGGTTCATCCCATCGTGCAGAGAACTGACCACGCACCCGGCCGCCTCTCGGTACAAAGCGTAGATCTCGAGCGGACCGCAGTGTTCGTTCACGAACACCACCGGTTGCCACGACTCCTGCCCGTACTCCTCGTTGATCCGGTTCGCCAACGTCTGGATCTCGTCGTTCAACGAGCGGTATTCCGGGAGATTGGTCCGGCTCGGGGCACCAAGCTGGACGAAGTGGAACCGCCCGATCCATTCCGGCTGATGCTGCAGCAACCACTCCACGGCACGCAGCCGCTCCGGGATCCCTTTCGTGTAGTCCACACGATCCACGCCGACGATGAGTGGCCGGTTCCCAAGGTGATACTGACTCCGCAACGCTCCAACCCGAGCTTTCCAGTTGTTGCCGAGGTAAGCCTGGGCGAGTCCCGGATCAACGCTGATCGGGAACGGCCGGACTCGCGTTGTCTGACCTCTTCGGGAGACGCTGAATTCCTCGCGGCACACCCGGGACTCGATGGTCCTGTCCACGGTCTCCAGGAAGTTGTTGCAGTGGTTCTGGATGTGGAACCCGAGCAGGTCGTTCCCGAGCATCCCATCGAGCACTTCGGCGGCCCAGGGGCAGACCCGGAAGTTCTCGGCGTTCGGCCACGGGATATGCCAGAACTGGGCCACCACCAGGTCCGGCCGGGCGTTCTTGAGCATCCGCGGTAGCAGAGCGAAGTGGTAGTCCTGCACGAAGATCACGGCCGGGCCGCCCCGCGCCTCCTCAAGAACGGCTTCGGCAAAGAGTTCGTTGACCTCACGGTAGACCGCCCAGTGAGCCGGATCAAAGGTCGGTTGCCGGTAGACTTGATGGCACAACGGCCAGAGGGTGCTGTTGGCGAGTCCGTAGTAGTATCCTGCTTCCTGCTCCGCGCTCAACCAGAGCCTGCGGAGGGTGTAGGTGGGCTCGTCCGGTGGTACACCGATACGGCCCTGGGAATCTGCGGTCACCCGGTCCGCATCCCCAGAGCCATGGGCCACCCAGACCCCACCACATGCCTGCATCACCGGGTCCAGGGCGGTCGTCAACCCGCCCGCGGGACGTATCAGTTCCACCGCCCCGTTACGGTATCGGTGGATGTAGGGTTCACGGTTGGCGACCACGATCAATTTTGCCCCACCGATTCGCGATCGGGCAATTGATTCCAACCTCTCTCTCGTCCAGCCCATGAAGTCTCTGAGGTTTGAGTACAGGCGAACGACAGGCTCCTGGGCAGGAAGCCGAGTAGCTTTCCGGGCACCATTGCTTAGACTTGAAAAATGTTAGTAATTGGGGATTACGGAATAAGTGGTTGCAATTCGCGTACCAGTTCCGATGTGGAATTTCCGGACAGTCGGTGGGAAGGGTTCTGTGTTTTGTGACGATTCTCTTAAAGTTCAATCCAGATCAAGCGAAAGTCTTTGATGCCATTGCTGTTAGATCACCTGACCACCCTGGCGCGCTACCTGTGCTTTTCTGACCGTATACGACCTCGCCGAGCCAGGAAACCCGGTATCCAGGCATTGGGAACCGGACTTCCCGAAAGCAGTCATCTGTTCCGTTGCGTTCAGGCTTCTGGATATCAAGGCGAATCTTCGCTTCACACGCACTATTGAATCAGGTACTTCAATCAATCAGATCATTCAAGCATAGAGATAGTAGTTCGTTGTTACAGTTCGAGTTTCCCCACGATCCAGGTGATCTCTGGTTTGTAATAAGTTTATTTTCGGAGAGAGGTTTTTACATGCCGGGAGAGACCCACCGCTGAACTGGGGAACCGGGGTTGACTATCCGACCGCATTCAAACTGCGCTGTGTAAGAAGTTCAGGACGAATTCTAAGCGTACTCACACTCCACCCAAAGAGTCCAGCCAGACGTGCGCAACAGCCATTGCTTCATGGCGCTGCCGATGTGATGGATCCGAGTTGTCCGGCACGCGGCTCAGCGAGTTATCGGTGAAAAGTTTTCAAGGCAACGATGCATCGAAGGCCAATCGAGGCCGTATGTGGTCGAGTGATATGTTGACTTTATAGAAATTCTCGTTAGAGTTTTGGTTATGGGAGGCAACAGAGCCTCCGTCTCACCGCTCAGACATCCGGCGATCGGGAAAACAACTCAATCTAACCAAAGGGTGATGGGCATGCAGAATATCCCTGCAATCTTACCCGCTGTGATCCTGACTGCCTTCTTAGCGTGTCCAGCCGCAGCCGCAGCCACCGCCGACACCGGCCCAACATCTGCTGCCAAGACGGAGTGGAAGCTTCCTTCAGGGCTTATGCTGTCGCAACGATCGGTAGATATTTCGTTCGACCGAACACTGGCCGTCGTTTGGGGCCAAAGGGCGCTTGACAAAGCTTCCAAGAAGTCCTGCTGGTTGATCGATCTTCGCACTGCGGAGATCGAGGATTTGCTTTCCAAGTGCGAGGAAAAGGCAGCTCGCATTATTGGCGATCCGAAAGATGCACGATTCTCTCCGGACGGAAAGTACCTACTAATCACCGCAAACGAGGAGAAAGGTGCCTGTGTCCTTGACCTCAGCACACGAAAGTCCGTCGTTTTAAGCGTCGGCGAACTCGGCCGCATCATGTGGATTGGCAACCGTCTGCTTATCGATGGCTGGGGTACTTGCGAGATCCGCGACGTAGCTGGAAACCTACAGGAGAAGAAGGCGCTGAGTGGGGTTATCGCGAGCGATCCGACTGGGAAAAAGTTACTGGTGCGATCGTTCTCCGACCCGATGGTGGTGAGTCCTGAGGCCACGGTCTTACGCGAGTTCGGCCGCGGTGCTTGCGATAAAGAAGAACCGCTCCTCAGCCGCTCTGGAAACTGGGCAGGCGTATTCTGCGAGGGAGATGATGGTTGGGCATATTCTGTCGTTTCCACCACAACAGACAAGGTGTATCGGCTCAAGAGACCCTGGGGCGCTACCTTCGCGCTCACGGACAATGGCGACAGCATCTTTCTCGATGGTGAAGGAATGAACACGTTCGGCGCGGTTCTAACTGGTGGGCACGGCCCCGAAGTGACAACTGCCAATGTCGTTTTCTGGCCAAAAGAGGACGACCCGTGGAAGTCTACCAAGGGTGCGCCAACAGGGCCGACTATGAGTGACCTCGTTTGGAACCGTATGCCAAAAGGCAAATCACAGATCATCGCAAGAAAGGCGATGGCTCTGACGCTGCTCGGAAAGGAGTTGCTCTTCGTACAGGCAGATGGAAACGACCGCGTCCTCAAGGCCGTTACGCTTCCAGAAACGAAGAAACCTTAACGAGACGGCCGATCTAGCCGGCGACAGAACACACGATCATTGCACGATTGACTGCCCGCGTTCTTCTTGGGTGTGGATCGCTGAATTGCTTTGCCGACAACCGGTTGGTAACTGGCGTCAAAAGTGTTGTAGGGTGGGTCGAGGCTTTGCGAGGCCCACCATCTTCATCAAGGAAGTAAGTCGCTCACGAGAATTGAAGCATGCGGAACGGCGAGCGGCGAAACGTGGTCGGTTGACTGAAGTATCCGTTGCGTTCGATACGCCGTGGCCCCGAGACCGGCGGGCAGCGGCGTGGGATCGCGAAAGACGAGCAATCGCCGCCCATTGAGATCCAACACCCAGTAATCGGGAACACCTGCCGAAGCGTAACACTCAGCCTTCTCGGTGATGTCGATGTTCAGTGAACTATCTGAAATTTCGACCACCAGTGCGGCTGTCGCGGGTTGTTTGGCGAGATAATCGCGCGGTGAGCCCGGAACAACAGCGCAATCGGGAAACGGATCGTTGTACTCATCGACGTGCAGAGGAGACTGTCCGCGGAGCCACCAACCCGATCCGAACGCGGTTCGGATTGCATGTTCAACCAGACCCAGAGCGACCGCGTGCGGCGTGTCCATAGGGCCGTTCTCCAGAACGATGCCATCGAGCAAGAACGCCCTGTGCCCTTCGAACCATCCCAGATCACCCATGCGGTTGAATTCCACAGCCGTCCAGCGATGCGGTTGCGGTCCCGGCGGCGAAGTGGGTGGCAGCAGAAGCGCGGTAGACATGCGGTGTACTCCAACTCCTTTCCAGGGGCTCACGCCCACTGGCTATTGACGGTCGCCCCTGGAATCTTTCTAACCCCAGTCGTCTCCTTGCGGTATCATAACCTGATCCCCACCTTTCCCGCAATCCACCCCGGGAAGCTCGCGATGCGGAAACCGCTCTGGTATGCGATCGTCCTGCTCTTGGCTGGCACCATTGCCGCGGGCGCGGAGCCGCCGAAAGTCTGGTGGTCGTTCCAGCCGATCACTCGTCCAGCCAGTCCAGCTACCGCGGACCCCATCGACGGCTTCATCCTTGCCACACTCAAAGACAAGGGGCTGACTCCTTCGCCCGAGGCGGATCGGCGGACGCTCATTCGCCGGGTGACGTTCGATCTCACCGGCCTGCCGCCTACTCCCGAGGAAGTCAAGGCATTTGTCGAAGACAAGACACCCGATGCTGCTTACGAAAAGCTGGTCGATAAACTGCTTGCTTCACCAGCCTATGGCGAGCGGATGGCCCGGTTGTGGATGGATGCCGTTCACTTCGCGGAAACGCACGGCCACGACCAGGATCGCGTTCGCCCCAACGCCTGGCGATACCGCGACTACCTCATCGCGGCGTTCAACGCCGATACTCCTTACAATCGGTTTGTTCGCGAACAGATCGCCGCCGATATTCTCTACTCCGATCAACCCAAGCTGATCCCGGCCCTCGGCTTCCTGGCAGCGGGACCGTGGGATGAAAGTTCGCTTCGCGATATCCGCGAGGACACCATCGACCGCGAGGTGGGGCGCTATCTCGACCGCGACGACATCATTACTACGGTAATAAATACATTCCAGGGCCTAACAGTTCAGTGTGCCCGCTGCCACGACCACAAGTTCGATCCGATTCCGCAGGAGGATTACTACCGCTTGCAGGCGGTGTTTTCGGGCGTCGAGCGCGGCGATCGGACGGTGGACGGGCCTGAGGCGCATCAGCTTCGGCTCGCGGTTGCCGCCAAG
>DASZJS010000422.1:0-4354 GCA_035947935.1 Gemmata sp.
AACGATGTCGCCGAAAAGCCGAAGAAACCGGTCGAGATTGAAGTCCGCGGCAACCAGTTGGTTATCACCAGCGACGACAAGGAGGCCCTCGACCTGCTCGTCGGATTGGCCCGACACTTTACCTTGCCAAGACCAGACGAGAACCTGTTCAAGGTGATCCGGCTGAAGAACGTGTCGGCCGAAGATGCGGCCAAGACGATCACAGAGATCTTCAACGGTCCGCAGCAGAATCAACCACAGCAAGGCGGCGGTGGGCCGTTGGTCCCGCCCGGCGGCTTGAAGGGTGGGGCAGCCCCGGTCCCCACCGTGGCCCGTATTCGCGTGGTCGCTGACAAGAGCAGCAACTCGATTGTGGTGATCAAGGCGTCACCGATCGACCTGCTTACCATCGAAAAACTGCTGAAAGAGTACGTTGACCGCGACAGCACTAAAGATACTATCCCGCCTGATGAAAAGCCGAAGCAGCCAAAGACGTTTGAGTTGAGGCTTCAATACATCAAACATTCGGATGGCAAGCAGACAGAAGTCGGCTTTTATCTCGACAGTTACTATCCCGAATTTGATGGCCGTGGAATCTCCCAGGGAAAGCCCACAGCAGATGATGTAGAAATCCTGATCGACGGGAAGAAGGGAAGGATTACCGACTTGTTGCCAGGCGACACGGTTACCATGCAACTGTCGCCTGACAGCAAGAGCGTTACCAGGATCGAACTGAGCCTGAAGACTCGACTGAACGCTTTGGATAAGGAAGCCGATGCCCTCCGACAGAGGATACAGTCACTCGAAAAGGGCAAATGACCCAGTGCTTCCCGGGGTCTCTAGCGAAGATGACCGTGGGCATATGCCCGAACTCGTGATTGCCTTTGCATGAGGTCGGGACCCCATTGACCTCTACTATCTCTTACGATCTCAATCCATAGGCAAATCCGATTGGATGATTAAATATTATCGTGATATCCCCTTTCTTACGGGTGGTAGTCCACAGACGTGCGAGGCAAATGCTCCGCACTGATCGTCTTCAATCCCGAGGTGAAACCCATGCGATTCTTCCAGTCAGTTGTTGCGGTCGCCGTCGCAACAACCGCTACGCGGAACCGCCCACCTTACCTGCCCCCACAACCACACCAAAACCACTTACCGAGGACGGCGGGCAAGTGGTCGGGAATAACCAGAACAGCAGGACCGCCGGTGAAAACGGCCCGGTAACTCTGGACAACTTCCAACTGCTCCAGAAGCTCGCCCGGTTCGACCGCGAACGGATTCCCGAGCGAGTCGTCCACGCCCGCGGAGTCGGAGCCCACGGCGAATTCCTCAGTTACGGCGACCAATCGACTCTCACCAAAGCCAAGCTATTTTCCGTCAAGGACAAGAAGACACCGGTTTTCGTCCGGTTCAGTACGGTCATTCACCCGGGCGGATCTCCCGAACAACTCCGCGACCCGCGCGGGTTCGCCGTCAAGTTCTACGCGGAGGAAGGAAACTGGGATATGGTCGGGAACAACCTACCGGTGCTCTTCATCCGGGATGCGATGAAGTTCCCAGATATGGTTCACAGCCTCAAGCCCAGCCCTGTCGCCAATCAGCAAGATCCGAACCGGTTCTTCGACTTTTTCAGCCACCAACCCGAATCGACCCACATGTTGACCTTCTTATTTAGCGACCAGGGCACCCCAGCGAATTTACGTCAGATGGATGGGTTTGGGGTCCACGCCTTCAAGTGGGTGAATGCGAAAGGCGAGGTGACATACGTGAAATTCAACTGGCGAAGCCAGCAAGGACTCAAAACATTCACTGCCGAGGAGGCAGAGACGGCATCGGCGAAGAACCACAGCGGGCACACTGCCGACTTGTACGAGGCTATCGCACCCGGCCAGTCCCCCATCGCCATTCCGGCTTGGAAGCGTAGAAGCTCAACCTGACCTAGTAGGTGAAGAAGTCTTCGCCATTTGCAAGCTGACCCCCGAGGTGGGCTGCGAGTACAACGATGAGGACCCCGGACAACATCAGGAACCATACGCCTCGACTTCGTGCTCCTCGCCGGGTGTCGAGTTCGACGCAAACTGCTGTGAAGACCAGCCAGACGGCGGCCGCCGTTCCGAGCCAGCGGTGGGCCGTCAAGACTTGAGACGACCCAACCCCGTTCCCAGCCTCTGCATGTAGCCAACCCAGCGCCGCCGTCGGGATCGCGGCAAGAGCCCCTAGCGATATGCAGAATCGAACCGATTCCGACGGGATCGAATTTCGTTGCCAGACCGACAGTAATTCAGCGAGTCCCGCCGCGAGGACAAGAGCGATTGGGAGGTGGAGCATTAGCAAATGAAACTTGCCAAGCCAGCGAAGTATCCGATCGGCCGGGGCCATCTCCACGAGCGTTGGGGTCAGCGGTTCTGATCGAACTGAAGAAGAGGATTCCAAGGCAACAGGGGAAGCGGCTGGGGCTCCAGCAGCAATCCATTCCCGGATGACTTCTTTTTGCTGCGGGGTAAGCGCACCGTGCGGTGAGTCGCTCGGGGGCATCTCGTCCCGCTGGACAAGTACCCACAACTCGGACTCGGTCGGGTGCATGGGGATCACCATCTCAGGGTTCTCAGCCACCCGCCGGAGGTCGAGGACGTATCCGAACCGCCCCTTGGGCTTCGCCAAGTCCTGGCCGTGACAGCCAGCGCATTTGGTCGCGAAGATGCCACGAACTTCGCCTCCGATATCTTGCACCGGAGCACCCGTCTGTGCCTTCGAGACCCCAGGTCGAACTCCCGCGAACACGGCGAGAGACACGGCTACTGATAGCCACCACTTCTTCATAGCGCACCAGCCCTCTCGGGCAAAAGGGTATGGCAGGACCGGCGGCGGGAACATGTGCCGCCAGTCCCACGGATAGAAGACATGAAGCGTTTCAGGCTGGTCAAATGATCCGGTTGGTCATTGCAGCGCGTAATCCACAATTGCAAGTGAGCCGCGATTCTCAACATAGGATACAGACGACAACCCGAGGGCCGCTTTGAGCTTGTCGGCAGGCAAGTCGCGAATCGGCCCCGGAGTGCCCTTTCCTGGTTCCGACTGGGGGAATGCGGTCGAGCGGGCGGTGTGGAAGGTCACTGTCCCTTCCACTTTCTGCAGCACCTGATGGATGTGGCCGTTAAGTACCGTCAGCGAACCGAACCGCTTCAGCGTCTTGAGTGCTTGCTCGGCATCTCGGGTGCCCCAGCCCCATTTCTCGTATACCGCCCAAAGGGGGACGTGGGCGAAGACGACGACCGGGGTGCTGTCCTTGAGTCCGGCCACATCTTTTTCCAACCACTCCAGTTGATCCTTGCCAATCACGCCGAGTCCACCGTCCCCGCTGCCCGACTTGGCGTTCGCCACGTTCACAAGGCCAATGAAGTGGACGCCGTGATGGTCGAAGCTGTACCAACCCGTTCCCTGCGTACCTTTCCCATACCGTTTCAGGTATTCCTTGTTGCCGTCCCCATCAAAATCGTGTTCGCCAGGGACATAAAGCACTTTGCCCGCCTTGACTTCCTTGAGAAGTTCCGCCACCGCATCGAACTCGCCCGGCTTGGCGAGGTGAGTAAGGTCACCCGTATGCAGGACGAATGCGGGCGGTTCGGGCAGCGAGTTGATCCCGGCAATCGTCTGTTTGAGCGTGGCGGCGACATCCTTGTTAGGGTCTCGACTGAACCCGAGGTGGCTGTCGCTAATCTGGGCGAACGTGAAGGTTGACTTGGCTGCTGGAGCCTGACCAAAGACTCGTGACGTGGCAACCCCACCCGTCACGCCCCAAACCAGCCCAGTGCCCACCCACGCCATACACTTGAGCATGCCTCGGCGGTCGATCCCATCGTCACTCGGTAGCTCTTGCCGAAGCGGCCTGTTTTCGTCCTGCATTTGCCTTTCCTCGCGGTTGGAGTTGGAGCGGCCTACAGTTGCTCGTGCAACGGGCCGCGCACTTCCATACTGGTCACCTCGCCGAAATATTCCTCCGGGAAAAACAAAACGGCTCTGGGAATAACCTCGCCAGACCGGCGGTAGAAGAAGGTGATGGGAATTCGACAAAGGATGAACGCTTGCCGAGAAAGGGTTCCCGGATCTGGTATCGAGACGCCGACCGGTAGCAACAGTTGGCGTAGGCTCAGTTCTCGGCGCGGCCGTGGTGACTCCGGATCTAACTGTTCGCGAGCCGCATGTAGTTCGCCGGCCTCCTGTCGCCCGATCTAAGAAAACCGTGTCACCGCGCTCGTATTCCCGCCCTAATCCGATTCTTGCTATAGGACACGGATTGTTTGGGCGAAGTCGTCAGCCCTTTTACCAGCGCAAGGGCCATCAAAAAGAGCGTTCGCGGACGATCGGTTCCCAA
>DASZJS010000423.1:0-5618 GCA_035947935.1 Gemmata sp.
GCGACCGTAGGCTACACAACTCCGACGCCCTCGGATCGATTTCTTATTCGGTGTTACTTCTTGTTGCCTTCATCCATACGATCGATGAAAATCAATCGCTGTTTTCGCTTCGCCAGTTTGAACGTCAGGCCGGTTTGCCCCGCGAGGTTCTTGAGCACTTTGTCTGGGTCGCAATCGACCGCCCGGGTATCGTTTGTGGCAGGAATTTGGAAATGCTCGTGGATTGTGACGACCTTGTCTAGCTTTTTCAGGTTCGATTCATCGACGATTGATACACCGATGAAATTAGCAACAGTTTTGAGAAATTGGTCTGTGGTTGTGTAATGCGTAGCAGCAGGCTCCGGTTGTCGAGCGTCGGAAAAAAGATCCACAACGGCCTTGTCGGCCAATTTATATTCCCCCTTGGCAACGACACACGTTAGATCCAGTTCCCGTTCCACGATCGTGAACTCCCCCCAGTTACCCACCTTCAGCTCCTTAGCCAGCGCGGCAAGCATTTTTTTCTGAGCGACTTTCGTTCGCATCAATACGTCAACATCCACCATCGTCTTGAGTACATCCTCGTCGCCGATGATGTCGGTGGCAGCCACTCCGAACGTGTGCTCGATAAGTTTGCCCAGAGGACAGCCAGTGAACTGTAAGCCGCCACCCGGTGCGATCACTCGTTCACGAGACGTGGCTAGCTTGAGTTTCAGCTGAGTCCCGTCGGAGTTGATCACCATCAACATCCGCTCGTGGGGGATATTGCTCCCTTGCATGAGTTGCTGGTAGATGTCGCCTCGAGATTCCGCTGTCGGTGGAATGAGTTTGAGAAGTTCCCCCTCCTTCAGCGAGTAGGTTGGGGCGACCTTCTCGGGTGGTTTCGCGTCGTCGGGTACGTTCGTATTTGGCTTCACGTCGATATCGAGCACGGCCCCCGAGATGTGAAGCCCGCTCGATTCCCGCTTGTTGGGTTCCGCAGTGGGTGGCATGGCAGCTATCCCTAATCCGAGGCCAACTGTACCGGCCACCAATACGGCGAGCATCTTGGCCTTTGTGAAAAACCCGCGCATGAGGAAATCCTTGACGAGTGTTGAGGCAGCGGTGGACGGTGAGCCATCAACCGCCGCCAGGATGGAACCGAACAAATCCCGCGTGTACGCACCCACTGGGGAGGTTACAGCAACCGCAAGCAAAGTCGCACCCAGTACAATCCCGCGTCGCGTCAGAGCAACGCTGAGTTGCTTCCGCCCTCGTTCGAGTCGGGCCTTCACCGAACCAGGCGTCCATCCAAGTCGAGCTGCGGCCTCCTCGCGCGTCAGCCCTTCCAGACAACAGAGAACCAGCGGCTCTCGGTAATTATCCGGGAGCTGAGCGAGTTCCTCATCCAGCACAAGAAACGCCTCCCGGCCGGTCATTTGGTCCAGGGGAGATGTGATGCTCTTTGGGGAAGTGGCTTGAACTTCATGCCGTACGCGCCGGGTGAATGCCCGCTGCGCCCGGAACGCTACCTGACGAGCAGTAGTGTAAAGCCAGTTAGCGATTGAATGTTTCCATCGACCGGTTTGCACCTTCCCGACGAGAATCAGGAACACGGCTTGGCAGGCATCTTCGGCATCCTGTATGGTCGGCAGGACGCGCTGACACACCCCGAGTACCATCGGCGTGTGCCGGGTGACCAACTCAGCAAAGGCGGATTTGTCACCGCTGGTAAACCGCTCGATCAACTCTCGATCGGTCAGGTTCGATGGTATCGCTCTCGACCGAAGCGAGCGCAGCACCAGATCGGCCCTAGCCTTCGCCATGATTGGTTCTCCATGCATCGCCGAACTTCCACTCTAGTCATCCCCGCTCCGTAGCTTTCGGCACGGTCTTTTTTCGCCGGGAGGTATTCGTTCAGATGGAATTCGTTGTACGGCAAGTGAGAAGGATACGGCTGATCTGAGCCCGCAACGACCTCGCACAACGTCTTGTTTGAGGAAAGATTGATGAGCGGCCCGACTCCCTAGCTTGCATCGCCCAGACAAGCCGGGATAATGAGAATGACTCGCTTTCCGAAATGACGAGGGGCGAAAGACGAATCCAAGTTGGAGATTTAGAAACTGAAAGCCCCAGCAATCGTCTTTAATGTAACCGGGACCACTCAACCCGGTTGAGATAGAGGTTTGGAATGCCCGGTGGTTACCGCTGTTCTCACGGTCACACCTGGACCCATGCCGCCACGCACATTCCAACCATGTGCCCGGTCTGTGGGGACACGGTCGTCATGGATCTCGATCCAACAGCGGAAGCGAAGGTCCATCAACCGGCGTTTGTTCTCGCGGTCCAGCCCGGTCAGGGTGGTGGGAAAGATGTGACTTTACCGCCCGACTTAGCGCCCGCGCCAATTCCCCCCACGCCATTCCCAAACCATCCTGAGCCATCATTTTCGTCCTTGATTGGAATGCCTGGCGAGGTTCCCGACCAATTAGGAATCGATCCCGGTGATGTCGTTCCGTTCGGGGGCGAGACGGTGGATTTCCTTCCTCCGCTCGTCCCGGGCTATCAGATTCTGGAGGAGGTGGGTCGCGGCGGCATGGGTGTTGTGTACAAGGCCCGGCAAATGAGTCTGAACCGCCCGGTGGCCTTGAAGATGATCCTGGCGGGGTCGCACGCGGGGGTCACCGAGCGGGATCGGTTTCGTCGGGAGGCGGAGGCCGTTGCCGCTCTCCAAAACCCTCACATCGTCCAGATCTTCGAGATCGGGGAAGCGAACGGACACCTGTATCTGGCTCTGGAGTTCGTGGATGGTGGAAGCCTCGCCCAACATCTGGTCGGAACGCCGTGGTCCGCCCGGGATGCGGCCGAGTTGATCGAACTGCTTGCCCGTGCGATTCAGTTTGCCCATCACCGCGGGATCGTCCACCGCGACCTGAAGCCGGGAAACATTCTCCTGGCGGGTGGTCGGAGGGGAAAGTTGGGGGCTAATGGAAAAGCCGAGAAGTCACAACTTCCCAACCCCGCGCCCTCACAATCTCCAACCAGTTCACCCTCTCCCAACACCATCCCAAAGATTACCGACTTTGGGTTGGCGAAGCGGCTGGGAGACACGGCCAACCCGGATGGGACGAAAACCGGGGCTGTGATGGGCACTCCAAGCTACATTGCACCGGAGCAAGCATCCGGAAAAGCCCGGGATGTTGGCCCCGCGGTGGATGTGTATGCCCTTGGGGCCATCCTCTACGAATTGCTCACCGGGCGACCGCCCTTCACAGGAGAAACGCCACTCGAAACGGTTCTCCAGGTGCTACACGATGACCCGGTGCAGCCCAAACGGCTCCAACCGGGCATTCCTCGCGATCTTGAAACGATTTGCCTGAAGTGCCTGGATAAGAGCCCGGCCAAGCGCTACGCAAACGCGGACGCTCTGGCAGATGACCTTCGCCGCTATTTGACGGGCGAACCGATCGAGGCTCGCCCACTCTCGGCCTGGGGTCGTGGGGTGAAGTGGGCACGCAGACATCCTTCTCTCGCCATGCTGGGAACGGTCACCATCGCAGCGACTATTGCCCTGGTTGGAGTTCTGTCGGTCGCCTATGCCCGAGTGAAAGATGCCGTTACTCAGAAAGAGAAAGAAACAAAAACGGCACGCGATGCACGCGAGCAGGAGCGCAAGGAGCGAGAGAGAGCCGAGAAGCTCGCGGACGAAAACGAGAAGCGGCGAGGGGAAGCCGTCGAGCGAAACGAGGAACTGAAGCGGGAAGCCGAGCGAACCCGGCGTTCCGTCTATGCCCTTCAACTCGCTCAGGTCGCGGCGATGTGCGAGCGCGACCCACATCGAGCCCTTGGGCTGTTGGAGGATGTGACTCGCTGCCCTCTCGAACTCCGCGACTTCACCTGGGCCTATCTCCACCGGCTTTGCCAGCGAGAGGAGCGAGTTTACCTCGATCACCTCCCGAACGATTCACTCCATGCGGTCGCATATTCCCCAACGGGAATGTTCGTGGCTACAGCCGGGGATGCGGGGGAGATTCGGGTATGGGATCCCCGGACGGGGCGAACGTGGGTCGTTCTGACGGGAATCAACAGCCGGGTTCGCGGCGTTGCCTTCAGCCCCGATGGCGAGGTAATCGCCGCGGCCGGAGCGGATCACACGGTTCGGCTCTGGGAACTTCCCGTGGACATGCTGGCCACTGCCCGGAAGACCATCAACGTACTTCCGATTCTCCAGCGGATGGTCAAACCATTTTCGTTAAGTCCATCGATCACCTTGAATGAGGCCCATGAGGCCGAAGTGAACTGCGTGGCGTTCAGCCCCGATGGGCGATTTCTGGTAAGTGGTGGGGAGAATGGGATTCTCCGCTGGTGGGATGTGTGGGGCTGGCATCCCACGAATCCCGACATCGGGATAGCCGGTGGCGCGAGTGCTGTTGTTGCCAGTTTGACTCATGCCCGACGGTCTCCGGATCCCCGCCCGGTGTGGGAATTTCGATCGTTCGAGGCTCATCCCAAGGGGGTTCTGTCTCTCGCGTTTTCTGCTGGAGGCGAAGTGTTGGTATCGGGTGGGGCCGACAGGACAGCCCGGGTGTGGGCCGCCGATGGAGCAAATCTGATACGTACACTTACCGGATATGCGGACGCAGTTTTGGCGGTGGCTGTGACCCCGGATGGGAAGTTGGTTGCGACAGCCAACAACGGGAGTATCCCAACAATCCGCCTGACGAACATTGCAACCGGGCGGGAAATTCGTCGGTTGATTGGGCATACCCGGTCGGTGTTTGCACTGGCGATCAGTCCGGATGGCGAACTCCTCGCATCGACGGGTCTGGACCAGACGGTTCGGCTCTGGGGTGTGGAGGATGGAGTGGAGCGTGGGCTTTTGCTCGGGCACGACCAGCGGGTGAGTGGAGTGGCGTTCGCCCCGGATCGCCGCACGCTGGTGTCGGCTGGGATGGATGGGACGGCCCGCGTGTGGCACACCGCCGTTCGCCCCTACGATGTTGCTGAGGTGGCCCGAGATCTTACGCCGTTGGTGGCCACGATGTCGGCAGGTGGCAACACCTTCGCGGTTGGCGACGAGCGCGGTCGGGTTCAGGTATTCCGATCCGATTTCTTCACGATTCGACCGAATGGCGTGTCCAGTCGGCTCCCATTCCTGTTGACTCCCGTTCCGCTCACATCGCCGGAGAACGGACCAGTGCGTGCGGTGACCACATCCCCGGATGGACGCAGCATCCTCCTTGCATCCACCGATCAGGCCGTGTTCGTCTGGAAGAATTTCCTCCCGCCCGGCCGGCGGCCTAGTCTTGGGCCGCCTCTACCGCTGAAACTTCCCGTTCCTCTCCGCGTGCCTCAGCCAGTCTACGAAATGGTTACGAGTCCCGATGGGCACTGGGTTGCGACTCTCGATCGGGAGGGGATTCGCGTGTGGAATCTCGATTCCATCCCGGTCGCCGTGGACCCTCCTTACAAGCTGATCGAACCAATGGGGCCGGGTCTGATCTTGCGCGTACCGGATGGCCGGGACATTGCGTTCGCCCCAGGTGGAGATAAACTCGCGATCGCGGTGGGTAGCGGGGTACTCGTGATCGATCGAGCCGGGAAGATATTGGCAGATATTCCCGCCGCGCACACCTGCAAAGTCGAAACAGTGGCGTTTG
>DASZJS010000424.1:0-6552 GCA_035947935.1 Gemmata sp.
CTTGAAACGGATGCAGGCAAGTGGCTGACTTCGACGGACGGAGGCAAAACAACTCGGAGCGTGGTCCAGATCCTGTGTGTTGCGTGGGACAGCGGACAACTCATGCGCACACCTAATCGACAACATGAACACACTATCTCAGAGGCCGGACTGCGAATTCGTCTGGGCCACACTTTTTGGTGTCCAGTCAGGTTGCTCACTTTCAAATATCGAATCCATCGTAGGGGTTGGCTTGGTGCATTCACCTTTTCTCAATGCCGAGGTATTCTCAACTGTGGTACGCAGGTCATGAGGATTAAGGCTATCATTACTGACAAGGACATCCCTCTTCAGCGCAATGCATCTTGGCAGGATATCGGTGATTCAGATGTCTACCAAGCAAACAATCCAAACCCAACTCTTCTCTGCATACAGAAGAGTAGTATTTCGCCCGACTGTTTTACATTCACCGGCTTAGACTTTTCTATCGCTAGCCGGGCAACGATACCATGCACGACTATCCAGCCGACGGTCTTGCCAACCGATCGGCGACAAGACCCCGGCTGAGCTTGGTCGTTCGCACACGACAGGAGGGTTACAGTGGAGCTGAAGCGAATTTCTTATTCATCTCTAAATCCGCGGCAGAAAGAGAACTTCAACTTTCAGAAGATCTCAGCAATTTTGGCCGACTTTGGCTTCGTCACTCTTCGGCTAAGCGATGATTGGCAAGGCGCGGATTTCATCGCCCTGCATATCGACGGAGTGACAGTCGCACGGGTACAACTCAAGAGTAGGCTGACGTTCAATGAAAACTATCGGGGCAAGGGTTTATGGATAGCCTTCAGCGACAGGGAGAGTTGGTACCTGTACCCTCATGACGAGTTTCTAGATCAGTTACTTGATATCAAAACGATTGGTTCGTCGAGTTCATGGTCCGTTCAAGGTCTATACTCGATTCCAAAATTGACGAAACAGTTGCTTGGACTTTTGGAGAAGTATCGGATCAGTGGCGACGCAAACCCAGTTGCTGAGTAGGCCACCAAACCTAGCGACGAAGCAGTTATCCAGCGTCCGTACTGCCAGGTTGCAGCGAACTGCGGACAAAGCCTATAAACTAAGAGCGACGTGATCGGGACCGACCTTTGGTTCCGATTTTCGCATCCCGAACTCCGATTTCGCATTTCATCCATGCTGCTGCTGTCCTGCTCCAACTTGTCCCGGGGTTACGATGCCACTCCCCTCTTTGAAGATGTATCGTTCGAGATACATGCCGGAGAACGGATCGGTTTTGTCGGCCCCAACGGGGCCGGTAAGACCACACTCATTCGCATTCTTGCCGGTCACGATGAACCCGATTCCGGCAAAGTAACCCTCCACGCCGGTGCCCGGCTGGGATTGCTCCAGCAGTTGGCTGAATTCCCCCCCGGGCGTCTTCTGTTCGATGAGGCCAAATCGGCATTCGATGAACTCTTAGCCGTGCAGACCGAGTTCGAGCGCGTTGCCGAGGAGTTGGCCGCGTGTACCGACGAAACCCGACGCAAGCAACTGAGCGCGAAATTCGACCGCCTCAGCGAACTGCTCCGCCATCACGATGCCTTTGAACTCGACCACAAGGTCGAAAACGTACTCTGTGGGCTGGGCTTCGCCGCGGCGGATTTTCAACGTGAAGCGCGAACCTTTTCCGGCGGTCAGCAGCGGCGTCTCTTACTCGCCAAATTGCTCCTTTCCGCACCGGATGTCATGCTCCTCGATGAACCCAGCAACCACCTCGATATCGATACCACACGCTGGCTCGAAAACTACCTCGCCCAGCAACCCGAAGGGATGCTCATCGTCAGCCACGACCGCTATTTTCTCGATAAGGTCACAAACAAGACCTTTGAATTGCACCAGCGCAAGATCACCTCTTACCCCGGAAGTTTTCGGCAGTACGTCCGGCTCCGCGATGAGCGCTTCGAACGGCAATTGAAGGAGTACGAGGCCCAGCGCGAGTACATCGAGAAGCAGGAAGAATACATCCGCAGGGTTCACTACGGGCAACTGGCCAAGCAAGCCCAGTCGCGGGCCAAGACACTGGAAAAAGTCGAACGGTTGGAAAAGCCTACGCGCGTTCAAGGCCCCAACATCCAGTTCAACGAAGTATCCCGCTCCGGCGACAACGTGTTCCACGTCGAGGATCTGACCAAACGGTACGGCGACGTGGTGTTATTCGAGAACCTGAGCTTCGATGTGCCCCGCGGCAAACGGCTCGGGATCATGGGACCAAACGGTTGTGGCAAGACAACTCTGCTACGCATCCTCCTGGGCGATGAGGAACCGACATCGGGGCTCGTGCAACGCGGTCATCTGGTATTCCCGGGCTATCTCGATCAGCACCTCGCCCTGCTCGATCCCGAGAAATCGCTGATGCGGGCAGCGTGGCCCGACGATGACCCTGCTCATACCGAACAGAAAATGCGTGATCTCCTCGGCAGCTTTGGGCTCCAAGGCGAGATTGTCGAACAGCCGGTCAAACTGCTCTCAGGCGGAGAACGATCGCGCGCTGCGCTCGCCAAATTAACGGTCAATGGCGCAAACCTGCTGATCCTCGATGAACCGACCAACCACCTCGATATCTGGGCGTGCGATTCGCTTGAAGAAGCGATCAAAGCCTACGAGGGGACGGTCATTGTCGTGAGCCACGACCGATACTTTCTGAACCGAGTGGCGGATCTGCTGATCGTGTTCGCGAACGAGACTACGGAGGTCGTCTACGGCAATTACGACACTTACGAACTCCTCCGGCTGGCCCGCGAGAAGGCTGATGCGGCAGGCGAAGCGAGAAACACCAACCGCAAGCAACCCGAATCGGTAAGCCCTGGGAGTGGTGAGCGAAAGTCCTCAGAGCAACCCCAGAAGCGCAAGCGAAAATTCCCCTACCGCAAAGTGCCTGACCTGGAAGCCGACATCGCAGCGACCGAAAAGAAAGTCGCCGATCTGGAGACAGCGATGCAAACTCCCGAGGTGTACAAGGACGCGACCCGGGTGCGGGACACCATGACGGAACTGGAAACTACCAAGAACAAACTTGCTCTGCTGTATCAGCACTGGGAAGAGGCGGTAGAATTGAATGGGTGAGGAACCCTTCAGCGCGGAGTTCGGAACGCGGGACGTGGAGTGAAAAACCAAGAGGGTATTCGTTCTCTTCATTCCCCGCTGCTTTACGGCAGTGAATCCAGAATGTCTCGAACCTTGTGGGCCAACGCGATCGGCGAGAACGGTTTTTGAAGGAAATTGACCCGCTCCTGCGACACCCCATGGCGCACCACCGCATCGTCCGTGTAGCCCGATACGAACAACACATGTGCTTCGGGGTGTAACTCGGTCACTCGATCAGCCACCACCCGCCCGCCCACCCCAGGCATCACCACATCGGAAATCAAGAGATGGATCGGATCGGGGTGGCCGCCCGCCACCTGTACTGCTTCGATCCCTTCAGCCGCCTCCAGCACGTTGTACCCACACCTGGTCAGGACATATCGAGTCAATGCGCGGACGCCATCCTCATCCTCCACCAGCAGCACGGTCTCTGTTCCCCGTGGCGGTGCCTGTGGACCAGACCGGGGTTTTGTGGTTGCCACAGGCATGTCCACCCGGGGCAGGTAGATGTTGAACGTTGTCCCTACCCCGACCTTGGTGTCCACGCCGATGCAGCCGCCGGACTGGCGGACGATCCCATAGACTGTAGCCAACCCCAGCCCCGTCCCTTTCCCCGGACCCTTCGTTGTAAAGAACGGCTCGAAGATTCTCGCCTTCGCCTCCGGTGCCATCCCACACCCTGTGTCAGTGACTACCATTTGGACGTGCGAGCCAGATTGGGCATCCGGGTGGGATGCGACGTACTCACCGTTCAACTCGACGTTCCGGGTCTCGATCGTTAGTCGGCCGCCGGTTGGCATGGCATCCCGCGCGTTCACTGCCAGGTTCAGCAGGATCTGTTCGACCTGTCCGGGGTCGGCTCGCACGGACCCCAGGTTGGGATCGAGAATGGCGATCAAGGTCACATCCTCCCCAATCGCCCGGCGAAGCAGCTTTTCGGCGTTGGCCATGACGGCGTTCAGGTTGAGGATCCGAGGTGCCAGAACCTGCTGGCGGCTGAACGCGAGCAACTGGCGGGTTAGCTCGGCGGATCGCTCTCCGGCCTTGTGGATTTCTTCCAGCGATTCCCGGGACGAGTCGCCCGGTGGGATGCTCTGGAGAAGGAGGTTGCTGTAGCCGTTGATAATGGTCAGGAGGTTATTGAAGTCGTGGGCCACGCCCCCGGCTAGTTGCCCGACGGCCTCCATCTTCTGGGAATGGCGGAACTGTTCCTCCAGTTGCCGGCGCTCCGTGACATCGCGAAAATTGATCACCTTCGCCCACACGCCAGGCTCGGCGAACAAGTTAGTGGATCGGACCTCCAGCCATCGCCAGTTGCCATCCTTGTGGCCATAGCGATTGCAGGACGTCGCGCTTGCGCCGAGCTCGCCAATCGACTGTCTGTGGGACTCATTGTGTTCGTTCAGGTCTTCGGGAGCGACGAGTTCGGAAAAGCTTCGGCCGATAAACTCCTCGCGAGGGTAACCCATGATCCGGGTGGCGGAGGGACTGGCATAGCTGATGACCCCCTCCCGGTCGAGCAGGAGGATACCGTCGAAGCTTTTCTCGATGAGGGCGCGGAACCTGCCCTCGCTCTCGCGCACGGCATCCTGCGCCCGCTGTCGGTCAATTCCCAGGGCGATCTGGCCAGCGACCCCTGCGAAAGCATCCAGAGTGGCATCGCTAAGGTTGTGCCTCGCGAACAAGGCGACAACCCCGACCAATCGGTCGGCGACAAGCAGGGGATGCCCGGCAAAAGCAACCATTCCCTCCCGTGAAGCCCATTCCTGGTCGCAGACGCGAGGATCGCCGATCGCCGCGTTCGTCACGTGCGGTCGGCGCTCCTTCGCGATCAGGCCGATTCTGGACCACTCGATGGGGATGCGTGTGTGCGCATCGTCGTTGTGCGTGTCGTTACCTGAACTGGCTTGCAATTCCAGCACTTCACCGGCTTCATCCACCGTCCAGATGCGCGCGGAGGCTGCATCGAGATGCCGGACCATCGCGTTCGCGCATAGCCCGAGCATGGCCTTCATGGAGTCGCCCTGCGTCAATGCCACTCCGATGTCTCCGACCAGAGATGCCAGTTTGACCCGCTCGCCCTGGGCAATCTCTGCCCGTTTCCGCTCGGTGACATCGCGGATAAAGGCCGTGAACACGGGCTTCTCTTTGATGCGGATCGCTGTGATTGTCAGTTCGATCGGGAACTCCGTGCCGTCCGCGCGTAGCGCGGTGACCTCAATCCGCCGGTCGAGAATCGGGCCTTCTCCCGTATTGAGGTAATGGGCGATCCCACGGGCATAGGCTGCGCGGGAGGCTGGGGGAACAATCAACTGAGCTAGTCGCTGACCCACGGCCTTCTCCCGCGAATAGCCGAAGACTCTCTCGGCCGCGGGGTTGAACTCGATAATCGTCCCCTCGTGGTCCATCGTGATGATGCAATCGAGCGCGGAATCCAGGATGGATCGCTTGAGGGTTTCGCTCTCCCGCAACGCTGTCTCAGATCGTCGTCGTTCACTGACATCCCGGGCCGTGATGAGCCCCAGTGTCTTCGGTTTGACGTGTAGACGGGCCACCGTGAGGTTGACCGGTACCCATCCCCCCTTTGTCCTCTGGCGCAAGAAGAAGCCGTCCTGCGAGTGGAATGACACGGTGTTCTGATAGACGCGGCGAAGACGCGCGCTACCTCCTGGCGATTCCGAACGGAAAAGCGCATCGACCGTTTCTTCGAGTAGCGCGGGGCGGGTCATGCCGCTGAGGAGCTGCGCCATCGGATTGACTTCGACAACCCGCCCGTTCTCCGGCTTGAAGAGGAAGAGCGCGTCCCCCGCCTCCTCGAAGAGCGTCTGCATCAGTTCCTGGATGTTGGCAATCATGGCACCCCACCCAGTTCCCAGGTAAAAATTTCCAGATCATCGACCCAGACTTTCCCGATCCCGGCGTAGAGGACGAGGATGTTGCGAAAGCCCGGATCCTGGCAGTGGGGTGGCCATTCCCAGATCGTGTAATAGGTCTGCCACTCCCGGCCCGGCGCAACCCAGTCGTCCAGCTGATACCGGCGAGGCTCGTCATCGGGACCATGAGCCAACTCGGGAAATGGTTCGCTTACGCCGCGAAGACGGAGTGTGAGTTCATCTTGCGCTGCGGTTGGTATCAGGAATGGCAGATCGATGCGCACGCACAAGCGACCTTCCCCCTCTTCCGCGCGAGCGCGATATCGCATAACCACTATCGTCCCCGCCCGCTCGGGAATCCGCGCGAGCCATTGATAGCAGCCGAAGTCCCTGGCTTGTGCGAAAGAGTCCTTCCGGACAAGAAATAGGGCAGGATTCCCTGGTTGATCCGGTGGATCAGCTATCCCGAGCTGATCCCCGTTGGTCTGACTCGCAGGATCGATGATGCGCCAGGGGTGAGTGTTTGCCAGATTGTCGTAGACGAGGCAATCCCCGCTAAAAT
>DASZJS010000425.1:0-5786 GCA_035947935.1 Gemmata sp.
AGTTGGCAGGCTCCCACAATAAACAGAACCGCGGCGATGATGGCCATAATGACACCGAGCCACCGGGCGAGAGTGTCGAGGATTGGGAGTTGCATAGTGTGGGCGGCGTGTCGCTCCTTCCATAACACTGGGTCGGCATCATCCAACGGGGGCAACGGACGTGGTTCAACCACCCTTGGCCCGACCAACACGGGGGTCGGTCGGCCTCGTGGTGGCTCCGGATACGCGGTTGGTGCGGCGGCTCCGGCGGTCGGTCCGTGGGTACGCAGCTTATTTGTTGCCCGAAACAACAATGCCAATCCGATCGCTACTTGGATGAACGCAAAACCGAACCCGACCCCAAGCCGCAGGGCGCTAGTATCGAGTTTCATACGATATGGTCCCTCCCCTCCAAACTCGTAGGCAAGAACGACGAATGGCAGACCACCGATGAGAACGGCGGCATGGGCATACGTTCGCACAAGTGCCGTTCGTGTGTCCAAACAACGACATGCTGCGCTGACTCCAATCGATGCGGAAAGGATTGTGGTTCCGATTATCAGTGCGTAGCCAGAGACAATCAACTCAAGCGAGACCCCACCAAATAACAGCACGAGCATCAACACCGGTATCCCTGCCGTGACTGCCGAAAGGACAAATACCACCCGGGCCAATGTCTTACTCCAGACGATCTCTCGCTCCGTGAGTTCAGTAGTCAGAAGCAGCGATAGAGTTTGTCTGTCCTTCTCTTCGGAGACTGCCAGCGCAGCATAAAGGGGAGTGAGTATCGCTACGAAAAGGAGTTGTGCTTCGAGTAAGATTAGAGCCAGTGATTCGGCAAAGTAGGCAGCACTCCGCCGATCCTCAGCGGCCTTACCGAGCGATAAGGTTTCAGGAGTGCCGCAGAACAAGCGGCTGGGACTATTTGGGGAAGACCACCAGACAGCGAACAAGACAATCGTGAGTAGGAGGAGGTAAAGGAGAAGAACACGACCCCGGCTGGCTTGCCTGCGGCGTGCCAGACGAACGAGTTCCCACCACACCAGTGAACCAAACAGCGACGGGGAATGGGGCATGGTCACAGGGCAAGCAGCTGGTTACTGGTTCCAACGTGAGTTATGGTCGGTTTTGTAGGGTGGGCTGAGGCTTTGCGAGCCCCCTTTTGCCTGATCCTGGCTCAACCGCACCCTTCCTTCCGAGTGTAGTTCTTTTCACCGATCCTGAAGGCCAAGGGCGATGCCTGCCAAAGCGAAAGGATGGATTTGTGAGGGCCAGACAGTGGTTGCCTTCTTCTCTCCAGTGCGATCGCCCGAAATCATCGCGTTTCGCCGGGCGATCCAGAACATTCCCCAGGCGTGTCCCACCTTCACCTTCTTCTGGTCTTCCGGCACTTCTACCGCGGCTTCGTCTGCCTTGTCCTTGGGATTCGTTACCAGCCGCAGGTGGACTGCATCCCCGGTTGCCCATGCCTTCAGCGATTCATCGGTGAGGGCATTCGCGAACGTCTTGGCCTGCTCAGCCCAGCCAGCAGTAGCCGCGATCTGAGAAAGCCGGAGGATCTGAGACTGCGACAAACTCACCTCCCGTCTTCCCTTTGCACTGGCGAT
The DNA here is from genome assembly GCA_035947935.1 of Gemmata sp. GTDB lineage: Bacteria > Planctomycetota > Planctomycetia > Gemmatales > Gemmataceae > Gemmata. Next base: position 1,587 of record DASZJS010000425.1, read on the forward strand.
GATCTTCTGGGCCTCCTCCAGCGCAGGGGCAGGGGATGCCATCCACTCAGCACACAACACCAGTGCCTTCAACTGGCTCTCGGGCATGCCCTCTCGTAATGCCAATTTCATCGCCTCATCTGTGTTCCCTTCGAGCAAAGCAATGCCGACATTGGCAACCCGCACGGCATCGGAATTGATTGCCCCGGTTTTGGGAGGAGCAGAGACGAACCCTTTCTCTCCAAGCACCACAACGATCAACGTGTGGGCGGATGCCGGGAAGGGATTGCCTTTTAGACCGCCTGGATTATCCCCCTTGGGGTTAAGCTCGTCGGCAATTTTGGTCTTCAATTCCCCGGCTATCCTACGGGCAATATCCGATCCTTTATCGAGTCGAAGAATCTCAAGGGCCACCACAGCGCGCCCCTCATCCTGCCCCGCGTCATTGAATAAAGCCAGTGGGATAATGTCGGCGGCCAGCCCGCCTTGTCCCTTCTTGAATAGTTCGCGAGTCAAACGCCGGGCCACTCCAACTCGGAACTCAAAATCGGCAGAGAGTAGCAAGCCAAGCACCTGACGAAGTTCATCGTGGACAGTCTGAGACTGCTCGTTGATCTTCAATTTGCCGGTTGAGATGTCCGGTTGCCACCGGTAGCGGAGTTGTTCTTTTACCTGCTCATCGCTTCCACCAAATGCAACGACAGCAAGGGCAAGTTCGGCTCCAACGGCATTCCGTTCCGGCACTGGAGCCTGTTTCCGCAGGTCGTCGCGGGCCTTACCGAAGAGGGAGTGTGCTTCCTTCAGCTTTTCGGTCGTGTTTTGGCGAAGTGCATATTCGGCGGCGGCGGCATTCAGTACCGCGGAACAGAGACCCGCTTCGTTGGTGGGTAACTCTTTCGCGGTCTCATCGAACTCCTTCCGTGCCTCGACGAGCAACTGATCTTCCTGGCCACTGGTTCGGCTTCGCATCAGATACCAAATGCCAAACCCCACAGCGAAAAGCAGCCCGAAGATCGTCAACCCAATTAACATCTTTTCCTTGAGCGACCGCGGCTCAATCTCGATGCCGGTTGCATCTGCCTCTCTCAGCGCTGTGCCCGATACGATTTTGGCCTCGGCCGCGTCCTCCACTCCTTCGAGTTTCTCGAAGTTCTGTTTGGCACCGCTGGGCAATTTGGTTTTGGTTTGTCGCCAGTCCACCGGTTCATCAGTTTTGGGTTCCGGAATCTTCAACCGTTGCCGACACTCCGGGTTCGGGCAAAGAGTGTTTTTACCAGCCTTCGAGAATGGCTCCGTCCACTTGTGCTCGCAAAATGTGCAGGTCATCGCAATGACCTTTTCAGTCGAGTTCTTCTCCTGTTCCTTGGGCGATTCGTCCGAGAGTGCGGAAAGGGCCGCAGCCTCAAGCTCCGCTGCCGAGCGCATCGGGTGGTCTTCTGGAACAGTTACCGGCTTGGGAATGGTAATAACCTGCCGACAATCCGGATTCTTACAAGTGGCCCGTTTCCCGGCAAACGTATCGTTGAGCCGGTAGAAATGCTGGCAGTGGGGGCAATTGAACTCGATTGCCATATCGGAGATACCGCCGAAGGACTGGGACACAAGACTTGCTCACCCATTATCCGGTCTAAATCCCTCGACGGCAATCGTTGGTTTCTCTCCTTCTGATTTCGTCCTTAGTCCCTCACCCTTCGTGAAAACCAACTGTCCGTTTGGCTCCATTGCCTTCTCGACGGATGCGGCACAAGACCGAAAGACTATGAGAGAAAACGACAGAGCGAAACGCTTGGATGTCTTCCCGAAGGACGAAAATTGAGGGGAGAATTCTGAGAGGGTTATTTGCGGTGAAGTCTGAAACTGGAACGGCTCTGGCTCGACGGTGTTGGCTCACTGGATTCTTCGCGGATGACCTTCCAGGAGCCATCCTCTTGCCGATTTGCCTTGAGTCCATGCGCTTTGAGAAGTGCAGTCATTAGATCCCGACAAGTCGGGAATCGATCCTGGGGAACTGGAGCCATTGCCCGCATCAGTGCGGGTTGTTCGGCTTCAGTCACCCCACTCAGATCCACGGGTGGGCGGATGTAACTTTTCGGGAGTGGAACTGGAGGAGGCGGAAAAGGGAATCTCCCAGTTCGCAGGACGTAATACGTCACGGCGAGACTGAACTGATCGGAGGTGTCTGACAAATGGCCGACGAACACTTCCGGTGCGGCATATTCTCGCGTTCCCTGACGTGAACAGGGGGTGGTTGGGCCGTGCGTGGGTGTGGCCAGTCCGTGGTCAGTGAGCTTCACCACGTCGCCAAACAAGAGGATGTTATTTGGTTTCACGTCTCCGTGCTGAATGCCGATTTTCCGACCGTCCCGGAGATGTCGTCTGGCGTTGAGGAAATCGAGCGCTTCGCTTACCTGCCAGAGATACAGGCATAAGAGTGGTGGGTCGATCTGCTGGCAAAGGTCGTTGTGGTAAACCAACATCAGATCGAGAAGTGTGGCCTCGGCCAACTCCATGTTGATCACGATGTAGCCAGGAACCGACCACACATCATGAGTCTTAACCAGATTCGGATGGTCGAGCGCCAAAAATGATTGAATCGAGCGCAACTCACGGGCGGTTGTAGTCGCGTTTGAACTGGGCATGAACTTGAGTGCAACGGGTGGACCGCTTGGGGATTCGGCTTCCCAAACTTCGGCGAAACCACCACGTCCGCGCACTCGTCGCAAGCGATAGCCCGGCGAAGGTTCAGCGCCAGAGTACAGACCCATCGCTCCGGGCGTGGAGGAATGGATGTTTGGAGAGAACGTCAACACCGCCTCCCCTTCGTCATGAGCGAGTGAGTATGAGGCTAATGATACACGGGCTTCACCGGATTGCACTGGCCGGATGAGAGCGATTGTGAAGTGAGTCTAGCACATCCTCACGGTTGAAAATGCCAAACTGCGCACTTTTACCTTTCGCGTGACACAATTTACGCATACCTCAACACTTGCCAGATTGCGAGAGAGTAGTGAAATTCCAGGATAGTGGCTTGCCATCCTGGTACGGCATGACTCCATGAAACTGCTGGCTGGCAAGATCGAATATCAGCGGCAGGAAGAATCGGTCGCCTTCCCAGAGTGGAAGCGACAACATTCGTTTGACTTCAACCCACTCCAAAGTACCCTCCGGATTTGACGTAAGCGGAGTTCCACGGAATTCAGTGATTCGGAAGATAAAGCCAAACCAATCTTCCCCCTGTTTCCCGAACCCAGGCCAGGAAATTGTGCCCGCCAATTCGACCGATTCACAATCGATACCTGCCTCTTCGCGGATTTCTCGGCACAACCCTGAAACCACATCTTCACCAGGCTCCAATTTTCCGCCAAGACCGTTGTATTTCCCAAAATGTGCATCACCGGCCCTTGCGTTTCGGTGAATCATCAGCACCCGCTGGCGGTCGGGCGAAAAGACGTAACCCAGAGTGGCGAGGATCGGTGTGTAGGGCACGAAAGTGAATTCCTCCAGTTGCTGGCGCTCCTAGATCGCCTAAGACCACTCTTTTGTTGCCTTTAGGGGAGTCGAGGGCGGTTCGCTTCCACCGAGTCTTGTTCTACCGGGCTTCTTAACGACCGGAGTGTCACCCAACTTTGAACAACGGCCGAGACGCTATTTCCCATCACCGCTCAACCCGCTCAAAAGCCGACTGATCGCGGAGAGAGCCTCGTTCAGGAGTGTTTCGGACGGGACCGGCAGGCGGAGAAACGTCTCCCCTGTTTTCTCATCCTTTTGCACCAGCGATCCCTCCCTTCCCGGCCTGGTCTGAGTGACTTGCTGGAGCAAGGCTGCTCCGGCTTGCAGGATCGCGGACCATGGATCGGACGGAGCGGGCGAACTTGCAACTGGTGTTGCAGGCTTGTTCCCGAACTCCCGCTTGGCCTCCAGGGCTTCTTCCCGTTCCCCGAGTGCCGCGGGCGGAATCCCGGCGGTTGTTGCTTCGACGGTTTCCATGAACTTCGTAAGCCGACTCCCGCCCAGATCGATATCGGCCTTTCCGCCATCGAGAATCCCAGCAAACAGTCCTTTCTTGAACTTCAGCACCGACAGCATCCCTTCTTCGATCGTTCCCTTGGCGACAAAGTTCACCACGCGAACTGTCTGCTTCTGACCGAGACGGTGAACCCGACCAATGCGCTGTTCCAGCACAGCCGGATTCCAGGGTAAATCGACGTTGACCACCACCGA
>DASZJS010000426.1:0-2771 GCA_035947935.1 Gemmata sp.
CATCACCCGCAACACCTCGACCGCGTCGGCGGAAGAAGCCGTGATGCACACCTTCGGGGATTCGTATGAACACCCCGGACGGTTTACTTGCGGGAATCGTGTCGGAGCCGTTGGAGGAAACGCGCTGGCTGGTTCTGGCCGATTGGCTGGAGGAAAACGATGACCCGCGGCGAGGAGAACTGCTGCGGCTTCATCGGCGATTGCTGGCCACCTGCTGCGAACCCGAACAACACCCAGAACGGGCGCAGTGGCAATCGCGGGTCGTGGAGTTGATCGGTGAGGGTGTGCGTCCGTGTGTGCCACGGAAGACATTGCTGCTACCTGGCGATGTGCCCATGACCTTTTCGTTCATCCCACCCGGCAAATTCCGAATGGGCAGCGCCCTCATGGACGCCCATGAGAGCGAGAAGCCGGAAGCGGAATGGGAATATGCCTGCCGTGCGGGGACGTCGACCGAGTATCACTTTGGGGATGTCATCAACTCGGACCTCGCCAACTACAACGGGAACTTTTCCTGGAACGGCTCACCGGAGGGGGAGTATCGCAAGCAAACAACCGAGGTTGGCGCGTTCCCATCCAATGCGTGGGGATTGTTCGACATACACGGCAACGTCGTGGAATGCTGCGTGGATTGGTACAGTCCCTACTCGGCCGAAGATCAAACCGATCCGTGCCAATTAAACATACAATCTGACGAATATCGTGTTCTCCGTGGCGGTGGCTGGCGCAGCGGTCCAGGTGGCTGCCGTGCTGCGTATCGCTACTGGAGCACGCCCGCGAGCCGTCGCAACACCTGCGGGTTTCGTGTCTGTTTCCGCCTGGACTGAATTCCCCCATGTCCATCAGCTACTGCCAGATCCCTGCTGTGCTTGGCCAGGTGATAGAATAAAGCCACCGCCGCTCAACGCCTCCGTTGGAGAACCCGTATGACTGAACTGAGCCTGGAAGCCCTCGCCAAGCGGATCGAGGCGATCGAACAGAAGCTCGTCGAGCTTTCTCTGCCGACCAAACCGAAGGACTGGCGAACAGTCGTCGGTATCTCTGAGGATAACGAGTTCAACCGACTCGTACTCGCCGAGATCGAGGCGAATAGCGAAGCGGAACGGCGGGCCGCGCTGGAGGAAAACCCCGAGTGATCCTCCTCGATACCGACCATGTCTCAGTCCTACGGATGCCAGGCGGCGACCGCCGCTCCCGGCTTTTGGCCCGTCTTGCCCTGGCCGCAGACGAGCGGATCGCTATCCCCGTCATTGCGGCCGAGGAAACGATGCGCGGTTGGCTTTCTGCCATCGCCAAAGAGCGGCAGGCAAGACGGCAGGTGTACGCCTACCGCGAGTTGGGGAATATGTTCCGGTTCTTCGCCGCTTCTGAGATTGCTTTATTCGAGGACTTGGCCGCCGATCAGTTCGACCAGTTCAGCCGAATCCGAATCGGGACGAGCGACCGGAAGATCGCAGCCATCGCCCTGGTCAATAACGCCTTGCTGCTCACCGCCAATCGGCGGGACTATGAACAGATTCCCAGCCTACGTTTCGAGAACTGGATGGATGAACCACCCGTCCCACCCACAGGCACGTAACGGCGGCACATGCCTTCGCTGACCTATAATTCCACAATGCTCCGTATCTCCGTTGCCAACCCCTACGAATACGCTCTCGACTTCCAGCGGCTCAAAGAGGTCGCCCGTACCGTGCTGGAAGGCGAAGGAGTGCGGGCATGCAAGGTGACGCTTGCATTCGTCGATAACCCACACATCCACCGGTTGAACAAGCAATTCCTGCAACACGATGAACCGACCGACGTGCTGACCTTCCCCTACACCGAACCCAAAGCCAAATCGCTCGAAGGCGAAGTGGTGATCGGCTACGAAGTGGCGAAAGAGAACGCCACGGATCGCGGGCACGAATTGAATCTGGAGTTGCTGCTCTACGTCATCCACGGTTGCCTGCACCTGTGCGGCTACGATGACACAGACGATGCAAGTACTGTCGAGATGCGCGCAAAGGAGCGAGCGTATCTCGGGAAGCTGGCACTTCCGGATATCGCAGGTGCATGAAACCGTATCGCTACAACGAGGTCCGATCGTGGTTGCACAAATTCAGCCGAATGATCTGAAGGGAATGCTCGATGCCGGTGCCTCGGTCATGCTACTGGATGTGCGGCAACCGGAGGAACATGCGTACTGTCACTTACCGGGAAGCGTGTTGATCCCGCTGGGTGAACTGATGGCTCGTGTTCAGGAAATCGAACCGGGCGAGGCGTTGGTGGTAGTGTATTGCCACCACGGGGTCCGAAGCCTGAGTGGCGCGGCAATACTTGCTCAGGCGGGGTTCCCGAACGTCGCATCGCTGGCGGGCGGGATCGACCGCTGGTCGCAGGTCATCGATCCCGCCATGCCGCGGTATTAGCGAGCAGAAGGGAAGAAGCTTTCAAAGATCGAAATAAACTGCTGAAAAGTTACTCCGGCGACTTCCTGCACATGAGGGGGATTAAAGGGGAATTGAAATACCAAACACGAAAAGCCAGCCCAGGCCATCGGCTATAGCCTTTGACCTGGGCTTGTTGATGCGACAATCCTTACCTTACCGCTGGTTGGGGCAGCGACCATTGGGGCAACTGCTGCCGAACGGATAGGTTACGGTGCCGGGAAAAGTGTACTGACCAGACGCGGGAACAATTGTCTGGCAGCTTCCATTTGCACAGCCACACGATACGATCACATAGCCTGCGGGAACGACTGTTGTGGGTCGTGTGGGTACGGCACCCGCGGA
>DASZJS010000427.1:0-6513 GCA_035947935.1 Gemmata sp.
CTGAGATACTACTTTGGAGGCAAAGAGAAACTGCTTGCCTTGGGAGTCTATTCGGATATCACGCTTGCAGATGCCCGAGATCGGAGGGCAGCAGCACGCAAAGCTCTCGCCGCGGGGAAAGATCCCGGAGAGGTCAAGAAAGAGACCAAGCGGTTAGCGATCCTCAAGAGTGCGAATTCCTTCGAGACGGTTGCCCGCGAGTGGTTTGACAAACGCAAACATGAATGGGCGGAATCATCAGCCCAGACTGCTCTCACCCGCCTGGAGCAACACATCCTTCCCAAACTGGGCGACAGGCCTATAGCGACCCGTTGCTTAAGCGATGCTTGCCATCCTTGATCTTGCCTCCGGCAGTGACGCGAACCCGGTCCCCCACACCCAGGGCAAGCTGCACTGACCGATATGCCTCGAACCGCTCGGCAAGCTTGACGGGCGGGCTGACCCCATCACCCACCACCAGCCGCGATCCTTTTGTGTGGCCCGGCGCATTCTGGTGAAACTGGATAAGGTCGCCCGGATCGTACTGGGTCGGGTCTGCTTTCTGGACATCGGTCAGGTGCGCCGGAACCCACGCCTGCACCATGCGTTCGTTGGTCAGCTTTCCCTGTGTCTTCAGACTCGCACGTATGGCATCGGTGATGCGATTCGCCTCGGCATGCGTTGGCGACACGACAAGGGCCGACTTGTGCTCCCCGTCGCGCTTCGTTTCTGCAACACCCGCGGGATGGCGGGGTGCCGGCCGCGCGATCCGAGTTCGCTCCCAAGCTCCGGGCACGCCTGCAAAAGAACGACGGCCGGTGGCACCATGGCCTGCGCGTATAGTCGGAGCCGATGTCGGCCCCGAAACCGCATCTGCATTCATGACTGACAGCCAGTAGAATTACCCCAACGTAAGAACGTAGTTGCCACTTCCCCTATCGACGTGGGCGCCACCGGATGGGCACACACCCAGGGTATTGTTGCCGGCAAAAAAGAGTCCCTGGCACCGTTCGCACCACCGCCAGCTGTTCTGGCCATCCAACTGGTTCAGATAGTAATCGCCAGCGCGAACGTGGAGGCCGCCGGCCGGACAAACAGTCAAGCTGTTGTTACCGCCAGCCATGTAGAAGAGCCCCTGGCATTTGTAACATAGCGCCCAGTCGATCTGCCCTGGACCAGGAGGTGGAGGTTCTGGGGGAACGTAGTTGCCGCTTCCCGTGTCGTCATGGACCCCGCCGGCCGGGCACACGCCATGGGTGATGACGTCTGATGCAAAGAAGAAGAGCCCTTGGCACTTGTTACACCAGCGCCAGGTGTCCAGCACCTCGCCTGACATGGGAAGGACGTAGTCGCCACTTCCGGAGTCGCTGTGGGGGTTGAGGTCAGCGGGGCACACGCCCAAAGTGCTGTTGCCGGCAAAGAAGAGTCCCTGGCACTTGTGGCACCACCGCCAGTTGCTCTGCCCTGAACTCGCTGAGTCCGATGTCGGGACGACATAGTCGCCACTTCCGACGTCGCTGTGCGTGTTGCCGGCCGGACAAACACCCAGGGTGTTGTTGCCAGCGAAAAAAAGTCCCTGACACTTGCCGCACTATCGCCAATTGCTTTGTAACATGGTTTTTTTCCTTCATAAGACGCGCCCCATACCGCGTGTCACTTGCTGCGGCCTCGCGCCATAAAATGACCAGATTCCGGACCAAGTCGTAATGAACGCGGACGCAGGATGCAGCCGTTGGACCTGAACCGGGTTAGCCCCAACCATGCGCCTCAATCTGATTTCGAGCCATTCCCAGTATATTGGAGCGGGACAGGAGTCGCGTCGGAAACCAAGGTTTGCTCCTGCGACCACTTCTTGGCTTCTCGGAGTTGCCGGACTCGCTCGCCGAACTGGTTGGGAAGCTACTTCAACGCGGTCCAAGCCATCACAGGCGCAATCCCAGAAGAAGGAATTCGACTGGATGCCGCTTCTGATGGTTGTCGTCATGGTCCTCCCTGCTGCCATTGGGTATGTGATTTTGAAACGCTGACTACGACAGCGAATCTCGATCGGATACGCCCAGATCAAACAAGCCGGGTCGTCGTGCAGTAACTGTCGGCTCGTGATCCGAGTCGAGTCTTCCTAACAATTCGCGAATCGCGTTATCGTCGCGATCTCCGACGAACCGGAACAGGGAACCCCGAACGTATTCTCGTTCGAGGTCAATCGTCATCCACTTTCGTCCCAATCTTTCGGCAGCTTCAGCCGTCGTACCCGATCCGCCGAATATATCGAGAACCAAGTCTCCCTCGTCGGTCAGGAACTTGATGAAGAACTCAGGGAGCCCAATTGGAAATCGAGCCGGGTGCGGGGTCACGTTGAATGTCTTGCAAAGCCGCAGATAGGTTCCGTTACTCTCGGTGTTGGGGAGTTGAATTAAGTTTGATGGGATCGCTCCGCCGTTGTCCTTGGCAAAACCCTTTCCGATTTGGTGCCCGGAAGGCCGATCTTTCGGGGTGTAGAACTTGTAGGGCTCGCGGAGCAGAGTCTTCATCCGGTCGGAATAGGGAGCGAGGACGTTGCTGACATTTGCTTTGGGCCATTCGGTTTTACTCAGCCACCATACTGTGTTGACTGTGTCTTTCGCCCGAAGTTTGCGTTTATTAACCCACTCAATTGGCGATGGGAGTTTGCTCGGATTGTGCCAGTAAAACTCCTCGGCCAGGAAAAAACCTAATTCATCGACATGTTTCAGTAGAACCCGGAATTGGTAGAGCGACCGTACTGGGCGAGACCGTTCGTACGCGCCACCCAAATCGATCGCGTAGCTCCCGGTTGGTTTCAATACCCGGTGAATGAGCGGCGCGAACTGACACAACCAGTCGAGATACCCAGCCTGATCTGTGTTCCCATAGGACTTCTGGCGCAATAGTGCGAAAGGTGGACTCGTAACCACGAGATCCACAGACTCCGGGGGTAGATTTGCCAGAACCGCAAGCGAATCGCCAACAATCGCGGTTCCCAAAGGCGTTCGGAACAAAGTTGAGTGTGAGTTGTTCATGGGCCGGAGAAGTGTTGCGCTTTGACTGTTGTCCCATTGTACACTCTTGGGTAGATTGATTTCAACATGAAGACCAGTAACAGGGTTTTGTTCTTCTTTCATACTGTGTAAAGCTATCCTATGCCGACTGTGCTTGTCTTGGCCTGGCAATGGCTCGGCGGTTGCCGGTTGTCACCGCCGATCGCAAATGGGCCGAGGCGAATCTGGACGTGCGTCTGGAATTCATTCGGTAAAGGGGTTTTGAAGCGAGCTATCGGGTCAGGCAACCCACGAATAATTTTGGGGGTGATGGGTGGCGGTAGCAGCCGAGCAGGAGAAAGTGTCCCGCGATCCCGAGGTGATGGTAGTGAAGGCAATTGAGGGGGATGTTGGTGGATAAATGATCCGAGGACATCGTCTGCAGACATTATGCCAGCAAAACAGCGATTGGAGCATTATTTCAAGGGGTACAAAAGCGGGGTATGAGCTTTCCATCTCAATGGGCTTAGATAGCTATCTCAACCGCTTGTTTGACCACTGCGGATACCGTAGGGGTCACCACCTCTTTGGACGCTTCTGTCCGACAGAATCCGGGTAAGTGAGACTGAGAGCCGATTACAAGCCATTCGACTGTCGAGACTGTCCGCAAATATCCGTTGACATTCGCCCGAATTTCGGGGTATATATTGAACAGATGTGCCCCAGGAGTTGAAAGTTATACCCCATGTCCCTGTCTGATGCCAAGGTCCGCAACGCCAAAGCCAAAACAAAATCCTACAAGATCGCCGACGGTGAAGGGCTGTTCCTGGTCGTCATGCCATCCGGCAGCAAATACTGGCGACTGAGATACTACTTTGGAGGCAAAGAGAAACTGCTTGCGTTGGGAGTCTATTCCGATGTCACGCTTGCAGAAGCCCGAGATCGGAGTGCAGCAGCACGCAAGGCTCTCGCTGCGGGGAAAGATCCCGGAGAGGTCAAGAAAGAGACCAAGCGGTTAGCGATCCTCAAGAGTGCGAATTCCTTCGAGACAATTGCCCGCGAGTGGTTTGAAAAGCGAAAGCACGAATGGGCAGAGTCATCCGCCAACACCGGTCTTGCTCGCCTGGAGCAACACATCCTTCCTAAACTGGGCGACAGGCCCATTGCTGACATCACTCCCCCGGAAGTGCTGGCGATGGCACGCGTGGTTGAAGGAAAAGGCAACCTGGAAACCGCCCGCCGCGTAATGCAGATTAGCGGGCAAATCTTCAGCTATGCCATCGCAACCGGCCGGGCCGAGCGAAACCCCGTGCCTGATTTGCGCGGAGCGTTGAAAACCCCTGTCACGAAGCATTATTCCTTTTTGAAAGCAGCCGATCTGCCGCCCTTTCTCAAAAGACTGGAGTCTTATGACGGCAGTGTGCAAACAAAGCTGGCCCTCCGCTTCCTACTGCTTACCTTTGTCCGCACCAACGAATTGCGAGGGGCGCAATGGACCGAGATCGATTGGGATAAAGCCGAGTGGCGAATACCTGCCGAACGCATGAAGATGAAGGAACTGCACATCGTACCGCTGTCGAAGCAATCCGTCGCTACTCTGCGGCAACTCGAAAAGCTCACTGGTTTCCGGCAGTACCTGTTTCCCAACCAGCAGAAGCCCGAGGCGTTTATGAGCGAGAACACGATGCTCTATGCCCTGTATCGCATGGGCTACCATTCACGCACTACCGGGCATGGATTTCGCAGCACTGCCAGCACTATTTTGAACGAAAATGGCTTTCGCGCGGATGTAATTGAACGCCAACTTGCCCACACCGAACGAAACACGGTCCGGGCTGCTTACAACCATGCACAATACCTGCCGGAACGCCGGAAAATGATGCAGTGGTGGGCCGATTATCTCGATGAGGTTGCGGCAAAGAAGTAATCGCCGTTTTCAAGCCTATCCCTTCAAGAAATCCTTTTCACCATCGGCGGCATCCACTTTCCCAGCCGCACGTCGTCGTCGGGCCAGTACGCTCGGATGTACAAGGAGAACAGCTCACCATTCGGTGTCGGTATCCACTGCTTGTCCTTGCCCGGTGGAGGCTCTGGTCCGGCATACAACTGTTGAGACCCGTCCGGCTGAAGCAGAACCGGCTCATCCTTAGTGCCAAGCGAGTAGCGATTGGCCGTGTTATTCGTGGTGTTAAGCATGTGGTACTCGTCGTACACTGTGAGCGACCAGAAAGCCTTATTCACGTGCCCCGTGAGTGTCTGACCCTTGGGAAACGTGATCTCGTAGAGGGACGAGCCGCTAAGCTGCGCGCCGGCCGTGTCAGTGTCCGTGAAGAAGTACTTAGTCTCCTCCTCCCGATTCTCGAACATGTTGCTCTTGGCGATCGCTGTCCGTTCCAGGTACATAGCCTCATCAGCCGTATTCCACCAATTAGCCGGGTCGACAGGCGTGTACCAATAGTTCCCTGCTGATTTGCCGTTTCGATTCCAACATATGAGCTTCGACACAATGTCCCTATCCGAATTGACGGCTCCGCTGTGAAGTCCTTCCATCAAAATCGACCAGGTGACTGGATGATACCTGGGCGTCAGAATGTACTCCAGGTCGTTGTACCGATCCTCCTCACCAGGGAGTGCCGGCACATCATCCAACACGTCGGCAAGACGCAGAAAAAAGAGAGACGGCTTCGCGTATTCCCTTTCATACCGAGGATTGATGCCGGGTCTCCAATTCGGGAGCGTATCCCATGCCTCATCTCGTTGGATGGCCGGATTAAATTGAGCCAAGGGGTAGGAGCATATGCGCTTTAGCAATGGTAGCAAATCAACGAGGTCCTTCGCCGAACCGTCTGTATAGACCCCCCAAATCCGGCCAGCATCGTCCGGATGGCAAGCATCCCGCACGGGGTCTCGGTGCTGATGCAGGGGCCGAACCCAGGCACCGTGCCGACTATGGGGCGACCAGTGATACCTCCCATCTATCCCATTGCAGGTCTGCCGGTGTTCACACCAGCGCCCGGCGCTTTGGGCCTGGGAATCCAGCCGTTCGATCTCCCTCCGCCCGCCGGGGACGGCTTGGTTCACGTGGTTCCGGAGGTTGACATAACCAACGACGTGACGGGCTCGCAGAGTAACGGGCCGTACCCGGCGGAATTCCAGGGGTACATCAACGATCCCAACTCCGTATTGAGGGCCGCAACCGCCGGGCAGGACATCCTTGGCTTTATCACGATCAACCTCACGACGAACGGGGCTGGTAGCGGGCTCGGGAACATCCCGTTCCTGGGACTCTCGAACCCGGCCCTGGCGCCGAGTCCCTCCGCCGCTGCCGCCGTCCCTGCTAACGCCTTCGTCTCCTCGGCGACCGTGACGTTCTGGATCGAGTAGGTGCGCATCCCGGGCCAGCATCCTCTGACGCAATCAGTAGGCCAGGGACAGCAACCGAGCGTCCAAAACGACATGCTTCGAGCGATCGAGCCGTTCTGGGAGGAACCCACGTTTCTCCAGTTGCAGTACTCCCAGGTAGTGATCCTGGTCTTCA